>JAHFZE010000145.1 GCA_020854785.1 Methanomethylovorans sp. | reverse complement strand
CATGATGCAGTGCTCGTTAAAGCCGGTTCAGGTGCTACCACCCTGGGAAAACCTGACTCTCTGGGAGTACCTGAAGACTTCACAAAGAATACATTGCAGGTGCCTTTCAACGATATAGAGGCACTTACACAGGTCATGGAAAAGTACGGAAAAGATATTGCAGCTTTCATACTGGAGCCTGTGATGGGTAACGTTGGTCCGATACTTCCGGATGAAGGTTATCTCCAGGAAGTGCGCAAGTTAACAGAAGAGAACGATGTAGTGCTCATTTTTGATGAAGTGATCACAGGATTCCGCATGGCTATGGGTGGAGCTCAGGAATACTATGGGGTCACCCCGGATATGACCACCTTAGGTAAGATCATAGGCGGTGGAATGCCCATAGGAGTGTTCGGAGGAAAACGAGAGATCATGGAAATGGTAGCCCCATCTGGTGCTGTCTACCAGGCTGGCACATATAGCGGCAGCCCCACATCCGTAGCTGCGGGAATTACTGTTCTTGATATACTGGAAAAAGAGAATGTGCAAAAGAAACTAAATGCCACCGGAGACAAACTGCGTGCTGGCATCACCGATATCGTGGAAGACCTGGGTCTTAACTACAATGTGTGTGGTGTATCCTCGATGTTCAAGGTGTTCTTTGGAAACAGACCTCGCAACTATCAGGAAGTCCTTAGCTGTGACAAGGAGGGTTATCTTAAATTCTTCTTCAGGATGCTGGAAAGCGGGATATTCCTGCCTCCTTCACAGTTCGAAACCAATTTCCTCTGTACTGTACATTCAGACGAAGATTTGGACAGGCTGCATTTTGCATACGAAGCAAATCTCAAATAAGGTTGCACTAACATGATAATAGGAACACGAGGCAGTGCCCTTGCTCTTGCACAGGCGGATATCGTTGCCAGGATGCTGGCAGACAGGGGAATTGAAACGAGCCGTAAGATCATAAAGACCACCGGTGACAGATTCACAGACCGGCCCCTGCATGAAGTGGCAGGTGTTGGTGCCTTTGTGCGTGAGCTGGATGACAGGATGGTGGAAGGTTTCATTGAGATAGCAGTGCATTCCATGAAAGACCTGCCAACTGTCAGGCCAAAAGAACTTACAACTTCTGCTGTCCTTGAGAGGGATTCTCCCCATGATGTGTTATTGACAAGGGACGGAGCAAAGTTGGATGACCTGCCAAAAGGTGCGGTGATCGGTACCACTTCCATGCGCCGGAGAGCTCAGCTTTTAAGATACAGGCCTGATCTGCACATAAAAGACCTTAGGGGTAATATCAACACCCGCATGAAGAAACTTGAGGAGGGACATTACGATGGGATCATGCTCGCAGAAGCAGGTTTACAGCGCATGAAATGGGAACTTGATATAGAGCGCCTGGATACAGATAAATTTTGCCCTTCTGCCAACCAGGGAACCATAGCTGTTGTGACACCTGCAGGCTCGGAAGCTGAAACTGTGACCTCTCAGCTTAATCATGCTCAGACCCGTATCGCCACTGAAATAGAACGCATGGTAATAAAAGATGTGGAAGGGGGATGCACAGCCCCTATAGGCTCCTTTTCACAGTTCATTAACAATGATGAGGTAAGAGTACTTGCAGAGATCCTTTCCCTTGATGGGACCCGACAGGTCCGTATCGAGGAAATAATTCCTCTTGAAGATCACCGCAACCACGCTTCCAGACTCGGCAAGGAGCTCGTAGCAATGGGTGGCAAAGATCTCGTGAAAGAAGCGGTTTCCAAACTCAGGATCAACAAGTGAAGATATATAATTTTAAGGAGGTTTCCCATGATGAGCATCACAGGTCTGCGTTTGAAGAATCCGACAATACTTGCTGCGGGAATCATGGGTACTACTGGTGCTTCGCTTATCCGGATGGCTCGCGAAGGTGCGGGTGCAGTGGTAACAAAGTCTATCGGACCGCAACCCAAGGACGGACATAGCAATCCAAGCATGGTGAAGCTTGATCGTGGGTACCTGAACGCCATGGGTTTGCCAAATCCTTCCTATGAAGCTTTTTTGCCGGAACTCGAAAAAGCAAAGAATAAAGCCGGAGTGCCTGTGATAGCAAGTATTTTTGGTGGCAACCCTGAAGAGTTCCGCATGGTTGCTGAGGGTTTGACTCCTGGAAAACCAGATGCTTTTGAACTTAATGTCAGTTGTCCTCATGCCATGGGATATGGCGCATCCGTAGGTACCGATCCGGCAATGGTAAAAGCTGTTACTTCAGCTATATGTGAAATTACTGATATACCAGTATGGGTGAAACTTACACCAAACGTCACAGACATCGTTACAATAGGCAAGGCAGCTCAGGAAGGAGGAGCAGATGCAGTGGTGGCCATCAACACAGTACGCGGTATGGTAATAGATATACATTCAGGTTATCCTGTACTTGGTAACCGCTTCGGTGGCCTTTCCGGAGAAGCAGTGCGCCCTGTTGCTGTAAAATGTGTTTATGATCTATATGCTAGCCTGGACATCCCGATAATAGGAGTTGGAGGCGTATCAACATGGCAACATGCCGTGGAAATGATCATTGCAGGTGCCAGTGCCGTACAGATAGGCTCCGGGATCTACGAGGGACTGAATATATTCTCCGACATAACTGCAGGTATCAACAGTTTCCTTAAAGAACATGGCTATACGAAGATCGAAGATATCACCGGAATTGCACATGAGAGGTTCTGATGTTACCATTGAATGCTAATATTGTAAGAATAGTGGATGAAACCCCCTCCACACGCACATTCTTTTTCGATCGTTCGTTCGAAGATGCTATGATCGGTCAGTTCGTCATGGTATGGATAAGAGGCGTGGATGAGATCCCCATGACACTTTCCTATAAAAATGCCGTTACAGTACAGAGAGTCGGCGATGCCACATCGCACCTGTTCGAAATACAGAAAGGTGGATCTGTGGGATTGAGAGGACCATTTGGAAGAGGGTTTACACTTCCAGAAGATGGAGAACGTGCTTTGCTCATTGCAGGAGGAGTAGGGGCAGCACCCTTGGCACCACTTGCTGAAAAAGCATTTTCCAAATGCTCTCAGATAACTACTATCCTAGGAGCCAGAAATGTCGATGAACTGTTGTTCATGGACAGATTTCTGCAATGCGGACAGGTATACATCACTACAGATGACGGCTCTGCACATCGCTGCGGCTTTGTGACTGATGTGCTTGAAGAACTTGATATTTCAGGATATGACAGGATATATACCTGTGGTCCGGAAATGATGATGAAAAAGGTCTTTGGGATACTTGAGCGGGAAGGCGCATTGGAACGCACGGAGTTCAGCCTTCACAGGTATTTCAAATGCGGAATAGGGATCTGT
>JAHFZE010000015.1 GCA_020854785.1 Methanomethylovorans sp. | reverse complement strand
TCCACTTACGATAAAGCGGTGATTGTCACGCACAACAGTTGTTGTGCGGGAATCACCTTAATGAGCGTCTTGATATATATACCTTGCGATTTAACAAGGCAACAACCATAACGAACATTTATCGATGATAACTTAACGATATAATCTCTCAAGCGAGCTGCATTGCGTTTCTGCACTGCAAGGCCCCTTGTGAGCACCTCTAGAACCACACATTACTATAAATAGATTGTGGGTCAGCTAAGTAGCACATGTGAAAAATTAGTGGAGCTGACCGATAAAAAGAAAAGCTATAAATACTATAACTGGACACAACTTTATGATTACTATGAGCGCAGAAGTACAACTGAGGGATCGTTTTTTATAACACAGAACCGCTGTTGAACAAGAAAATAACTATTTTCGATACCACACTGCGCGATGGCGAACAGACGCCCGGGGTATCCCTGACAAATGACCAGAAGCTGAAGATCGCAAGGCAACTGGACAAGCTTGGAGTAGATGTCCTTGAAGCCGGATTCCCTATTTCCTCTGATGGAGATAAACAGTCTGTAAAAGCTATCGCCAACGAAGGCCTTGGACTGGACGTGTGTGGTCTTGCAAGGGTCCTAACAAAAGACCTGGATGCATGCCTTGATACGGGTGTGGAGATGATACACACATTCGTATCCACATCTGACATACAGAGGATCCACACAATAAAGAAGAGCAAAGAAGAAGTTCTCACAATGGCCATTGATGCAGTCCAGTATATCAAAGACCATGGCGTAAAATGCATGTTCTCGGCCATGGATGCCACACGCACTGACATTGATTACCTCACACAAGTATACAAGGCAGTAGAGGAAGCAGGGTGCGACATCATCAACGTGCCAGATACTGTGGGAATAATGTCTCCTTCCCGCATGTACCGGCTGGTAGGTGCAGTCAGTAAGGAAGTAAAGATTCCCATAGACGTACATTGCCACAATGACTTTGGAATAGCAGTGGCTAACAGCCTTATGGCAGTTGAGGCTGGGGCAAGCCAGATACAGGTGACTGTAAATGGTATTGGAGAAAGGGCCGGTAACGCCAATCTTGCTGAAGTGGTCATGTGCCTGCAATCGATCTATGGTGCAAAGACTAACATTCAGACAGAACATCTACTTGAAACGTCCAAGATGGTAGAAAGATATACAGGCATACACATACCTCCGAACACGCCCATTGTTGGTGAGAATGCCTTTGCTCATGAGTCTGGCATCCACACCCACGGAGTGCTGACCAAGGCAGACACGTTCGAACCGGGAATCATGACACCAGAGATGGTAGGTCACAAAAGACGGATCGTACTGGGTAAACATGCGGGTAAGCACGCTGTTCAGAAATCGCTGGAAGATGCAGGAATCCAGACTACTGAAGAACAACTGGATGAGATAGTCAAGAGGATAAAAGCTATCGCTGACAAAGGAAAAAGGATCTGCGATGCTGATCTGCATGCCGTTGCATCGGATGTACTGGGAAGGAACCTTGGCAGCGAAACAATAAAGCTCAAAGAACTGTCAGTAATGACAAGCAACCTCACAACACCAACTGCGGTGGTCAGGGCCATTGTTGGTGACGAGGAGGCAGTTGCATCCAACATAGGTACCGGACCGGTAGATGCAGCCGTTAAGGCAGTACAGCAAATGATCGCCGGATATACAAAGGTTAAGATACGCGACTTCCGCATTGAAGCCATTACTGGAGGTGCCGATGCTCTTGCCGAGGTAACTATAGGCGTAGAGGACGAAGATGGACGTGTGGTGACAGCCCATGCTGCAAGCACCGACATCGTGACAGCATCCGTGGACGCGCTTGTAACAGCCATAAACATCCTGCTCGACAAGAAGAAATTGTGGAATATGCAGTAAAATTACAAACTGTTGCCAGGCAGCAATGCCTGGAGACTCTTTTCTTTTAAGATCTACTAACTGCGTTGTACCACCAAGATCTTCTGAGTCGCTCACTTTATGAGTATAGCAAACAATTAATGTTCTATCATGGATCACCAGGTAATAGACTCTCACTGTCATCTTGATTTCCCAAAATTCAACAAGGATAGAGATGACACCATACAGCGTGCCCGCAAAATCGGAGTTGATCAGATGATCAATTCCGGAGTTGATCCAAAGACCAATATCTCAAGTCTTGAGCTTTCCCAGAGATATGAATATATACATGCAACTTTGGGATTCAGCCCCCACCTTTCACCAGAAGCCACTGATGAAAGGGTACGACAGATGTTAGCTTTTATAGAAGACAATGTTGCCAGGATAGTGGGAATAGGAGAGGCAGGACTAGATTACCATTACTTTAATTCAAATGCTGAAAGGAACAGGCAGATAGAAGTGTTCAAACAGGTCATAGAGCTTGCCGACAGATACAATAAACCCCTTGTGATACACGGCAGAGAAGCAGAAGATGTTGCATTGGGACTAGCAGGACACCTTGACAAAGTGATATTTCACTGTTACGGAGGAGATCTCCAGACCATGCGAAATATAGTGGATGCTGGACATTTCATCTCAATTCCCACTTTAGTATGTTTCTCGGAACACCATCAGGAAATTGCAAAGGAGGCCCCGTTAGAGCACATGCTTCTGGAAACAGACAGCCCGTACCTTTCCCCTCGCAAAGGTAGGAACGAGCCGGCATTCATTACAGATTCCCTGCCATGGATCTCATACTTAAAAGGAATACAAGAGATGGACATAGCTGAAGTCACCAGGAAAAACACTATAAGGGTTTTCGGCCTCTAAAGACCATATATTGGAAACAAGGAACATAGATATGCAAGTAAAGAAATTCCATACGGGATACTATGATGCGAATTCTTATCTTGTCAATGGCAAAGTGCTGATAGATACAGGCATTAACACAAACGCCTTGATATCCGAGATAGAGAAGAACATAGACATCCATAACCTTGAACTCATCGTTCTTACCCATTGCCACTATGACCATACTGCAGCTGCAGAGGCCATTGCCAGAAAAAGCGGGGCGCGTATAGCTATCCACAAGGACGATGTAGAATTGTTACATCACGATGAAGCCAGCGCAGCTGCAGCCTTTGATAGCAGAGCACCTTCTTTTGAGCCTGATGTCCTGCTGGATGACGGAGAAAGCATACCCATCGGAAATGAAGAGCATCTGCAAATTATACATACACCCGGGCATACACCCGGAGGTATATGTCTTTATGAACCGGTATCAAAATCGTTGTTCTCAGGAGATACGGTATTCCCTCAGGGCAGCATCGGACGCACTGATTTTATAGGCGGTAACTCTGCAAAGATAAGTGGATCCATACAGAAACTTACACAGCTGGAAGTAAGTACAATGTATCCGGGACATGGGGACCCTACTTCTGACAATGTGAAGCGACAGATAGAACTATCATACCGGATGGCTAAAAGTATATTCAAGATCATTTGACTATGATATTCAAAAAGAAAGAACAGAATTCATTTGTTTCACAGTTCCTCCCAATGGACCTAAAAGAGGTGAAGCAAAGAGGCTGGGAAGAACTGGACGTGATCATTGTTACCGGGGATGCCTACGTAGATCATCCAGGGTTTGGAACGGCCATCATCGGCAGGGTCCTTGAAGATGCCGGATACAGAGTAGGTATTATTGCACAACCTAAATGGGATAATGTGGAAGACTTTAAAAAATTAGGAAAGCCACGCCTGTTCTTTGCTGTAAGTGGAGGAAATACAGACTCAATGGTGAGCAACTATACACCTTCACAGAGGTTGCGCCATGAAGATGCATATTCCCCTGGCAATAAACCCGGAATGAGACCGAACAGAGCAACTATTGTATATTCCAACAGGCTACGGGAAGCATACCCTGATGTACCTCTGGTGATTGGTGGCATAGAAGCTTCTTTGCGCCGTTTTGCTCAATACGACTATTGGTCGGACAAAGTGCGCCAGTCCATTCTGGCGGACACACCTGCCGACCTCCTGGTCTATGGCATGGGAGAATTGCAGATACTTCAGATAGCAGAAAGCCTAGATAAAGGCGTACCGGTAAAAGACATAACTGACATTGAAGGCACTGTCTGGAAAATGGAAGTCAAAATATGGAAGGAAAAAAAAGAGGAAATGCTCAGGAACAATATCGAGATACCTTCCTACACCGAAGTCTTACAGGACAAAGTGCTCTATTCAAAAGCGTTCAAGCTCACATTCGATGAGCAGGACCCCGTAAGGGGAAGAGGGATAGTACAGGCCCATCCCAAAACAGTGATCATACAGAACAAGCCCATGCGTCCTCTTAATGAAAAAGAGCTGGACCATGTGTATGAGCTGCCCTATACCAGAAGTGCACATCCATCATACAAGGAACCCATACCTGCCCTTGACATGGCCAGGTTCTCTATCACTACCCACAGAGGATGTTTTGGTTCCTGCTCTTTCTGTGCTATAGTCCTGCACCAAGGAAGAACGATCTCAAGTCGCAGCATTGGATCGATCATGAGAGAAGCTGAAGGGTTTAAGAAGATCAAGGGCTTCAAAGGTATCATCAACGGCCTTGGTGGGCCCTCTGCTAACATGTATGGGATGGAATGCGCAAAGTGGGAAAAGAAAGGGACATGTACGGACAAATTATGTATTTATCCTGAAGCCTGCCCCTCACTTAATACAAGCCATAAGAAACTGATAGAGTTGATGAGAAGGCTGCGGGAAATACCCGGTATATCAAAGGTTTTCGTCGGGTATGGCGTACGTTACGATCTGGCCCTCCTAGATGAACAGTATATGGAAGAACTGTGTGCCCATCACGTCAGCGGACAGCTGAAGGTAGCACCTGAACATTACTGCAATGCAGTCACTGATGCCATGAAAAAACCCCGCCGGGAAATATTTGAAAAGTTCCAGCAGAAATACAAGGAGATCAATAGGAAACTGGGAAAAGACCAGTACCTTGTAGCATTTTTGATGTCCGGTCATCCTGGATGTACCCTTAACAACATGATCGAAACTGCAGAGTACATCAGGGATACGGGAAGATACACAGAACAGGTGCAGGATTTCACACCCACGCCCATGACTGCTGCCACATGCATGTTCCATACAGGGATCGATCCTTTCACAGGCAAGAACATCTATGTCGCAACTTCCAGAAAAGACAAAATGATACAGAGAGCTTTTTTACGCTATAAGGATCCTCAGAATCAAATGCTTGTCTACGAAGGGCTCAAACGTGCGAACAGACTGGACCTGGTTGGCAATAGCTGGAACTGCCTTATCAGAAGGCCACCGAGGGGAAAAGAAAGACAATGAGAACTATTTCATTGCCATTTCCAGCAGGTCCAGGATATCAATTACTTCTACATTAGGCCCTCCACGCTGGAGATTTGTCCTGCACAGAGGACAGGAAGTGACGAGATAATCCACACCTTCGGGTATCTCTTCCAGACGTTTCTTTGAAAGGGCCATAGACAGGTCGGGGTAACCTTTCAGTACTCCACCACCCGCACCGCAGCAACGGGATTGCTCGTGATGGGATCTCATTTCCTTGAGTTCACAGATAGATGTGATGATCTGCCGGGGTGCATCAAAGATGCCATTACATCTGCCCAGATGGCAGGGATCATGATAGGTCACTGTGATGTCCAGATGTTTGAGGTCCATCTCTTGAAGATGCTCTGACAGGAACTCTGAAACATGCATCACTTTCAGATCACTGTGATAATCGTTCTTAAGAGTGGTATAACATCCTGCGCAGCCTGTGATGATGGTATGCGCACCGATCCTTCTTATCTGTTCCAGATTTTTAGACACAAGAGCATCAGGGTCCAAACCAGTACGGAACAGGGGTGAACCACAGCAAACCTCCTCAGGGATCAGGGTGACATCGAACTTCTGAAGCAGATCAAATGTCCTGCGTGTAAGCTCAGGATACCTGTAAGCACCGAGACAGCCCACAAAGAACACATAAGTAGCGTGCTCTTTGATATCTGTAGGATCTTGAAGCCATGCATGACGATATTGTTTTTCCCCCAGAGGGTTACCAGCTAAGGCAGTAGCATCACGTAGTGCTGCCTGAGCATCGGTCATCCTTCCCTTCAGGACAAGCTGGTGACGGGCATCCTGGACAACCTGGACCGGGGAAGCCCCAGATGGACACATCTGCTCGCACAGGCCACAGGTAGTACAGGTGTTAAGGCTGTTTAGCACATCCTGATCTGCCTCAAGACCTTGAGAAACGCCATGTGCAACAAGCATGCGACCCCTTGAACTTGAAGATTCCCAGCCCATTTGTTCAAAGACAGGACATACTGACCTGCATGTACCACACCGTACACATTTGAGAATGGATCTCATATCGAGATTGGACATATCACACACCCATTTTTCCGGGATTAAGTATCCCTTTAGGATCAAGGGCCTTTTTGATCGCGACCATGACATCCAGCGCATCGCCAAGTTCCAAGCGCATGTATTCTGATCTCGCACTACCCACACCATGTTCCGCAGTGACCGTCCCACCTATCTCAATGGCTGTACGGTGGATCTTATCGGCTGCAGCGTTCAGCTTTATCCAGTCTTCGTCACTGAGCATATCTATACACATACCTGTATGCAGGTTGCCATCCCCAATGTGACCGTAGGTCATGATAGGCAGGTTGAACTCCCTGGATATCTCATCCACCTTGCGTAGCATTCTTGGGATCTCTTTTATGGGAACACCAACATCCTCTCCAACATAGACCCTGGTACGCACAGGGTCAAGACGCGAGATCGCTGCACCCACCAGCCTACGGGCAGCCCAAATCTCATCTCTTTCCTTTTTATCCGAAGCTGTCCTGATATCTGAAGCTAAGCCTTCACATGTTTTTACTATGAGAACAACACCTTCCTTTACTTCAGCTTCAGTACCATCAACTTCAAAAAGCAGTATAGCTCCAGCAAGCGGAAGACCTAGTTTAGGATCATAGGTATTTATCGCCCTGATAATGTTCGCATCCAGTATCTCACATGCAGAAGGAACGATCCCCGATGAAAGAACTTTCACAACAGCTTTGCCTGCAAGTTCAGGGCTATCAAATGAAGCAAATATGACTGAGCGTTCTTTGGGAATAGCACGTACCTTGATTATTGCCTGGGTGATGATTCCAAGTGTGCCCTCCGAACCGACCATGAGGTCAGTGAGAGAATAACCTGCAACAGTTTTCATTGTCTTTGAGCCTGTTCTTATAATTTTGCCATCTGCCATCACTACTTCAAGGCCAAGCACATAACTGCGGGTTGTACCATATTTCACAGAGCGCATTCCACTACCATTATTGGCGATGAGACCTCCCAGAGTGCACATTGCAGAACTTCCGGGGTCCGGAGGGAAGAAAAAACCGTATGGTTCCAGGGCCTTATTGAGCTTTTCCTGAACTATCCCCGGTTCCACTACCACCTGAAGATTATCAAAATCCATTTCCACTATCCTGGTC
>JAHFZE010000039.1 GCA_020854785.1 Methanomethylovorans sp. | reverse complement strand
GGTTCCATGACCAGGTCAACTCTGTACTTTCTTCCTACTTCCTGAGGCAATCCGCATGGTATTCCGGGTGTTGAGACCAGGCATCTCTCTGCGATCATGCCCTCGGTAATTGTGTTGGCATTAGGAGTAGCTTCGAATACCATGGAAAACTTCTTGCGGTCCCCTTTGCAGTACTCCTTAATTCCAAGTTCATGTGCTGCTTTATCCAGAAAATCTCTGTTAGGGTCACAGGCATAAACATCGAATCCTTTTTCCACAAGATGTTTAGCGCCTGCATATCCTACTCTTCCAAGGCCTATAACGAGTATCTCACTTGAACCAGAGTCCTTGAACCTGGAAGCAATCTCTGAATAGATAATTCCTGTTGCTTCATGGTTTGTAACCAACTTCCCATTCCTTAGATTATGAGCGATGAAAAGATGATCATCAGCCATCAATATTATATCCGCACCATCTCTTATAGCCTCATAATATCCTGCCACATCTGTATGTTGGGTTATGAAGCCTTCAATTCCGAGACGCTGAACTATGAAAAGTAGGGATGATGCAAAATTACTTATTATGCCATTGCCTGCAGTTATAGGTATTATGCCAATCTTTTCAGATCCTAGGTCTTTTCCGTAAAGCTCTTTGCATATATCTGCAAGTTTGCTTCCTGTAACTCTTTCAATGGTATTTTCACCATCTTCGAATTGTGTACCGAGATTGTCAAGGTCTTCGGGTGTGAGCAATGCCATTATTCCACCTCCTTTTTTGGTATCCCAAGTATCATTTCATGTGCCTTTTTTCTGTTCATCTCAGCTTTTTCCTGGTCTTTACCCCAGGTTATAACTGTAAATGCCTTATGTTCTCCATCACGCTGGAATATCTCTATACCTTCAGATCCATGTATCGGCCTGTAATTCTTTCCCATGGAGAGGATGTGCTCACCAATAGGTGAGAGTTGTCCATCCCTAAGGATAAGGTGTTCATATACACAGTAATTGAATACAGAGGCTTGTGGCATCTCCTGCACACCTTCTGTAAAAGCCTTGAACAGCAGTTCCAGAAGATTCACTCCTGAAGAATGATAAACAGCTGTAGGTGTCTGGCTGGGGAACCTTGCATCTATTTCCAGTACTTTCAGTCCTTGAGGACTGTCAATTGCTTCCACGTCCATGATACCTTTGAGCTTTAGATTGCGTGCAAGCTCGTAGGTGATCCTTCTTAGTTCAGGATTGTGATCAATAGGTGTTACCATATGGCAGTCGTAGGTATCATCAATATGCACCTTGGTTTCCTTTACAACTGCAAAATGTTCACCATCCCCTACGACTTCAAGAGATAGCACGTCGCCTTCCACATATTCTTCTATGAGCATGGTGGGGTCAAGACCCTTCAGGCCTTCATCATCATATATTATAGCTGTACCAATGCTACTGCTCATGCAGGAAGGTTTTATGAAATATGGCGGATGGCTGGGTCTATCTGTGGGTGTTGGAATGCCTATGGACCTGAAGTATTTCTTCGATGTGCTCTTATCTCTACTGATCCTGTATGCATCAAAATCAAAAAGCAAAGGGCAATGAAGCCTGTCCTTTATGGTCTCAAGGAAATCAATGGTACCAAAATTTTCATTCACAGGAAGCATAGCATCTACGGTTGCTGAGATCTCTATGAGCTTCTCAGGTTCTTCCGTAACATCAAAACAATGGAACTCATCCACAAGATCCTTTATGAAAGCATTTTCGTTTCTGTCTACCAGTGCAACTCCCATACTTGCTTTCTTTGCATGGTATGCTGCCTCAAAACCCTGCAGCTTACCTCCGATCAAACATATCCGCTTCATGCCACCACTCCTAATATCCTGTTGAAATCTGACTGTGCAGCTGGTTCCATTCCCATGGTCCTGAGCTTTTCTACCACGCTCTTAGGATCCCTCTTCCTCTCTTCGTGCTTGCGATCATAGTTTGCCACACCCTCAAGGGAAGAGTCGGAAGGGATTATGGATGTAACCACATTAGCACCTGCATTTAAGCGATAAACCATGCCTTCAATACCTTCTACGTCAAGGGATGCCGGTATAAGTCTGTCGGGGAACATCAGCCTTAACACTGATATTATCTTGAGTTCCGACAGGTTGGATTCCTGCGCTTTTTTCTCCAGAGGTGTTCCCTCCTGGGGAATGAAGGTCATCACCCTTACCATCTGAGGCTTCTCTTTTGCCATGCCCCTCAGAGAAACTATTGTGGATTCGACATCATTGCCCACACCTGTGAGCAGGCCATCCTCAACACAGTAACCTATCTTCTGAGCAAATTCACGGGCATGGATCCGGTCAGAGAAGGATTGTCCAACTCTCAGGCTCTTATAGAGTTCTTGATCGTAAGTTTCCTGATACAAGGCTAGGAAGTCAGCACCATGCTCCCGCAACATTTCCAGTGTTTTGTCATCCAGCACCCCAGGGGAGATCATTACCGGAAGACCGAGTTCCTCCTTGACTACATCTATGACCTTAGCAAATTGTCTGGGGTTTTCATGAAAGTACGGGTCTTCCCCCATGGTGAGGTCCACCATGTGGATCTGTTCTCCTTTAAGCTTCCTGCATATATTGCGGATATCTTCAAGTTCCAGCCTGTACCTGTTGATCTTGTTCATTGTGTTGTAGTAGCAGAATGCACATCTGTTCTTACAGTATGTGGAAAAGTAGACGAAACTGTAGAGGAACACCTTGTTACCGAAGTAGTGATCTCTGACTTTCCTCGCTAAGTAATGAAGTTGTTCAAGTTCCGTACTGTCCGTGATCAAAAGCATTTCCCGGAGTTCATCTTCGGTAATTTCCATTCCGTTTATGACCTTTAGTGCATATGTATCAAGATCATTTTTGTCCATACTAGTAAACATTGAGACACCTCACAGGTTAGTACTTATGCCATTGTAGTAGTTCTCACAACGAGCTGCCCTTTTAATGGTCTTGAAATTATGCGTGACCTTGAGCAGTCTTTCCAGGCCGAATCCAGCACCTATCCAGGGTTTGTTTATACCCCAATCCCTGTCCTGAGGAATCGGTCCTACCACTGCAGAGGAGAGTTCCATGTCCTTGTGTAGCACGTCTATGGTTTCACCATATACCATGCAGTTATCAGAAACGATCTCATGCTCTACGTTCAGGGAATCCAGGAAATCTTGAATAAGAACGATCAGGTTTTCTCTCGTACATTTTGATCCCATCTGGCAGAAATTCAGCATCGTAAACTCTTCAAGGTGGCTCTTACCATCGGATTCTTTTCTGTAACAAGGTCCTATCTCGAATATGCGTATAGGGTCAGGGAGAATGTTATCGAACTTGTAAAGGTAATTGTAAAGACCAGGTGCAAGCATGGGGCGCAGACACATGCTCTCACCCACCCGGAAGATCTGCTGGGAAAGTTTTGTATCTTCACCAACTCCCATTCTTTCCATGTATTCAAAAGGTATCAGAATGGGGGATTTAATTTCCATGAAGCCCCTTTCCACAAAGAATTGGGTGATCTGGCGTTCAAGTTTTCCAAGAAGGTTTTCCCTGCTGTCCTCATACACTTTATGCAGGTCATCTTTTCTTTTGTTTATCAGTTCAGCTTCAAGCTGCTGGAATGAACGTTTTTCCTTAGAGAAAGATATCATCTCATCCGGTCCCAGCAGTGATACTATTCTGTCCTTCTGGCTTTGGGTGAAACCTGCATCCTTCGCTTTTGAACTGGTAGCTGCAGGTTTCTTAGGAACAATTATACTTTTTCCTTCATCTCTTTTTTCAGTCTTCTTCTGAGCCTTTATTGAAGCCACTTTTTCTGGCTGGTTATCAGGAATGTGAGAAACTGGAATGAAGGGTTTTTCAGCATGTACCGGAGTAGGTACATTTATGGAATAAGATGGAATTTCAGTTACTTTTACATGCTTTGTTCTGATCTCTTTGGCTGTCTTCTGCAGGAATTCATTGATCTTTATATCAGAAACCCGGCACTGTTTACAGGGTTTTTTGAATTTCCTAAGTCTTAGAGCTCGTGCCGAGCGACTGGATCTTGAATTTCTTATATCAAAAGTCTCTCCACAGCCAGTAACTATATGAACAGAACGTTGAGATACATTAAAATCCCGTATGCCATGCAGCAATCCGGTTCTTGATACCCACATATCGGTATCGTTAAGCAAGGATTCCAATAATTTTTTTTTCATGCTTTCAGCTCCTTTATACGCTACGACCTTTCAAGGATCTTCTATAAGCCCATGTACTGCAATATCCAATTCTTATCTTTGTTCAATGTCATTTCATTCACCTGCTTTGTTTGTTAAACAGTGACTTACTTTCAAGTCTCACAAGCCATTAGATATATTTGTCGCTCGAAAAAAGTAATACTTATATTTTTTGATAGGAGCAAAAAAGGAATACGATCACTCAAGTAAAAATAAACAGGAAAGAGAAAATCCATATCAATGGAATGAAAAATGGCGGAAACCCCGGGAATTTAACCCGGCTGAACGGATTTAGAGTCCATTTGATCAACATGATCCGGTTTCCATTCAGTGAAAAGTAATCCTTTTATTTAATATTTATATTTTTTGGTTGCTTTCTTGGACTAAAATAGAGAAGGCTCAGGAGTTCTTGCCAACCCTCAGACTTCCTACTCCCATGAAAACAAGTTTCGTTTCAATGGGTATAGGGCTGCCGTCATGCAGATTTATATCTTCCCTCGACATATCTATTCTCACATCGTTCCAGTCCATGTCGGCTTCTCTCATATAGTCCATGACCAGATTTTCTCCTACATGTTCAGCATACTTAAGAGC
>JAHFZE010000149.1 GCA_020854785.1 Methanomethylovorans sp. | reverse complement strand
TGCAGAGGAAGGGGACTATGTGGTAATGGATGAACTTGCACATTATTCCTCTGTTGTTGCCGCCCAGCGGGCCAGGCTTAATATTAAAAAAGTGCCTCATAACGGCAGCCCTGAATACATGACAGATGTTGAAGGGTATGCCTCAGCCATTGAAGAAGTGATAAAGGAAACTGGTAAAGCACCAGCGTTGGCCCTGGTCACTTACCCGGATGGGAATTATGGAAATATAACAGATGTGCAGCGTATATCCAAGATCTGCCATGATCATGATGTGCCCCTGCTGCTGAATGGAGCATATGCTGTGGGCAGGATGCCAGTAGATGCCAAAAAGCTGGGTGCTGACTTTGTGGCAGGCAGTGGCCATAAATCTATGGCTGCATCGGGTCCTGTAGGACTCCTGGGTGCCAGTGAGGAATATGCCGATATTGTGTTCAGGAAATCACCTACCAACAAGAACAAGGAAATAGAGCTATTGGGGTGCACAGCCAGAGGTGCCACCATTATGACAATGATCGCCTCTTTCCCCCATGTAGTAGAGCGAGTGAACAACTGGGACCAGGAAGTGCAGAATGCACGCTGGTTCTCCGGTAAACTGGAGGAAATGGGCATTATACAGAAAGGTCAAAAGCCACACAACCATGATCTCATGTTCTTCGAAGCACCGGTTTTCTATGAAATCTCCCAGAAGGCAAAAAAAGGAAGATATTTCCTGTACAGGGAACTTAAGGAACATAATATCCATGGCATCAAATCGGGTCTTACCAAATACTTCAAACTGAGCACATTCCAAGTAGGCAGGGATAACTTACAATACGTTCTGGATTCTTTCCAGAGCATCATTGAGAAGTATGAAAAAGAGCAATAAGAGAGATCTATGAACTCTACTTCTTATAGTAGAAATTTTATTTAGATACTGTTATAAATGTAGAAACATAATAGTAGATATACCAAGTGTATACCAATGGTCAGAGATTCAATTATCAGGCCTTCCAGAGAGAAGTTCAATAAAGTAAAAAAGAGATTCGCTCACGAGCAGCTCAACAAAACCATATTGCTCTTTCTGATAGTGATGCTTCCGATCATAGCTATTGATCTGGCAGGACGTCAGGAGATAATCCCAATACCCGATGCAATAGTAAAGATACTGGAATGGATAATTGTAATTTTGGTTTCCTTCGGAGGAGCCACACTGTTCATACGACTGACAATTAACTTAATTGCGGGCAAATTCGAAGGTATCGGACAACCTGAAGAGAGGATCCTGTTTAGCAAGCTATATATCTTGCTGGTGTATGTGCTGGCTACCGTAATCGTTTTCTTGCACATTGGCATTGGCATACAGAACGTAGCCCTATTTTTAGGTTTGACAGCTACCGGTTTTGCCTTTGCTATCCGGGACGTGGTGCTTTCCTATATAGTATGGTTTATACTGCTGACAAAGAAACCTTTCAAGATCGGTGATTACATAAATGTGGCCGGTGAGGAGGGACAGGTCAAGCACATCGGCATGTTCTATGTTCTAATAGATCCATCGCCGGATACGTATGCAGACTATACAAAGGTACCTAACAAGGTATTCCTCGAAAAGCCTATCCGTAACTATGGGAGTTACAAATTCTTGTCAACATTCGACCTCTACCTGAAAAGCGTGCCAACAGATATGATCGACAGGCTTGAGAGGATACGCGATAAGGGCAGTACTCTCAAAGGTGCAGATGCAACCTTTTATCTCAACAGTGACAGCGATGGAGTTAAGATCACGGTGGAGTTCAAAACGGTCTATGAGGATAGAAATATCTTGAGAGACCGCCTGATGACCATGATGCTGCAGGAATTGGACCTCAATATGTGAAAAAATGTCATCTGCCTCACCACAAACTCTATAATCAAATAAGTAATATGTGTTATGCTATTTTCATAATGCGGCTGTGGTTTAGTGGCTATGACCTGGGCTTCCCAAGCCTAGAACCCGGGTTCGAATCCCGGCAGCCGCATCCAGCACATTTATGCCTTCTTTATTTCCAGCGTACCTTTCAAGCTTGATCCTCATAACTATTTAAGTAAAGAGTAAGTAATATCCTATCATGCGTTTCAAAATCATCCTTGAAGAAGATGAAGAAGTAGGCGGGTACATAGCAAGTTGTTCCGGATTGCCGGGTTGTGTTTCACAGGGAGACACTGTTGAAGAGGCCCTGGATAATATAAAAGAAGCTATACAGGTGTGTCTGGAATCCCTTGCTGAAGACGAAATGAAAACTTGCATGATCAAGCCCTCCTGCAAAATAATTGAAGTGATTGCTTAATGTCAAAGCTTCCCATTATTTCCGGCATAGAGGCGATAAAAGCTTTTGGAAAGATTGGATGGCATCCTCACAGACAGGTCGGAAGCCATGTTGTTTTGAGAAAGGAAGGCTCAAAAGTCACTTTAACCATTCCAAAGCATAATGAATTAAAACCTGGTCTGCTGAGGAAACTGATCAAAGTCTCAGGGATCACAATAGAAGATTTTATTGAACTTCTGAAGTAAGCCAAAGTAATGAAAACATAGCGTATCTGAAAAATAGAATATGAGGGCATGTAGGAAAGTGCCGATACAATATCAGAAAAACAGAGGTAATGATGTTGTCATCGGCGGTGAATAATTCAGCTTAAGCCTCATATTTTCTTAGATTTTTCCGGTATTTTCTGGTCAGGCGTGACCCCGTAGAATTTGGTCCTCGCTTTACCCCAGATACACCCGTTCTTGCCAAAGATCTTCAGTTCCAGGTTCTGTATAAATTTGCATATGCCGTTACCTGCTCTTGCCCCTTTACATACGAAGCAATACTTTTCACAGAACATTGGCGGTTTTTCTTTCTCTGCCATATTGTTACCTCCTACAAATGAAAATGAACATCCGTAGAGAATATGAGTGATCTGATTATAAAAGATGCGTCTGTCATGACTGAACCAAGCTAGGGTATATTATCAGATTCGAAGAATATTAAATTAAGTAATCCATACTATTACACATGAAAATAGTTAGTTATTTACTAATGTACTCACTACTTCTTCTTTTAATATTCAGTACCGGGTGTACGGATGGGGTGGAAAAAAATCAATTTAATGAGAACTTAGAGAATGTTACTGAATTAACTCTTACAGTTGTGCCAGAAAAGACAGAACTAGAGAAGGGCGAATTATGTAATGTTTACCTCACACTAACAAATATAGGAAACAGTACGTTGAATGTAGTAAAAATGGAAGAACAAGTGAGTTATAACATTTTTTTTAGATCATTAATTGATAATACCTTTGCAGAATATACATGTACTCTTGTGTCAAGAGTGCCAATGGACAATGAAGATCTTGTGGAAATAAGGCCTGGGCAATCGCTATATACAACTTTTGGGTACAATTGCTGGATTTTAAATCCGGATGAATATATGTTAAGTGCTGTTTATCATGTGGGTAGTGGTGAAATGATCTCAAAGCCTTACTGGATAGGAGAAGTCAAATCTAATGAAGTGCTGATCAAAGTGCGGGATACGCAAAGCAATCTAACAGCATCTCTATGACAGAACCCTCCGCAGATAAGAAAATATATCCATTTTTATTATTCCATATCCCTCATGGAAACATTGCGAAGCCTGGTGACGCCACCAATCTCGTCTATGACATCAGCTACGGCGGTTGGGACAAGCTGGCGCCACTCATCACCTTCAAGCATCTTTTTGCGAACCTCCGTCCCAGAGTATCCTTTTCTGTTGAACATCGGAGGCTGTCTTACATTCACATTAGCTTCTCTGAAAAGTTGTATAACAAGAGGATTGTTGGAGTAAACTACGCTAAAAGGAGGCGACATGGAAATGATGTGAGACACCCATACAGCATTGCGCTGCAGGTCTTCAATGGGTATTGCATAATGTTTCACATCAGCATCTTCCAGAGCATGCCGTATCATCATAACCCTTTCACCTGCAGTAAAGGGGTTCTCAGGGTCATGACTTTTCTGGGCACTGCCTATGCCTATTACCAGCTCATCTACTTCCTTTGCAATGGTACAGATGGTGGAATAATGCCCAATGTGGAATGGTTGGAAGCGTCCTATATAGAACGCTCTTCTCATGTGCATAAATGACAACCGTTAACGTATGCCACATTCGTCGAATGAGAATTTCCCACAGACTTCAAGATAGTGGCCCGAATTGTTATCGTGTTTCATTTTTGCAAGTTTCTTCACAAGATCCAATCCTGGAGGTGCGGGATT
>JAHFZE010000299.1 GCA_020854785.1 Methanomethylovorans sp. | reverse complement strand
GCCTTTGCCGAAAGCCAGAACAGGATACGTGCCATGGCCATAGCCCATGAAAAACTATATATGTCAAAGGACCTGAAGAATATAGATTCTGCGGACTACATCAAGAATCTGGCTAACTATCTGCTCCACTCTTACAGAGTAGGTGCAGAGAAAGTAGATCTGGAGATCGATGTAGATAACATCCGTCTGGACATAGATCAGATCATACCCCTGGGCCTTATAATAAATGAACTGATTACAAATTCCCTCAAATATGCTTTTTATCCCGGGAATGAGGGGTTGATAAGTCTGTCGTTCAAGTACTCTGGCAGTTCACTTGTGCTTACTATCAGCGACAATGGAAAAGGAATTCCTGAAAACATGGACATATTTAGTACCGGCTCTCTGGGTATGCAACTGGTAACTACTCTGGTAGAACAACTGCAAGGCAAATTGAAGATACACAGATGTTCAGGGACAACATTCACCATGACCTTCATGGATCAGGGCTGATATTGTTTGTGAACTTTGTTTCTGTAACCAGATGCATGACCACTAGCAATGCAACTGTCATCATGGCTGCACATACATAGAACGGCATTGTGAATGATACGTAGCCTCCAAGGGATCCTCCTATTAGAGGGCCAAAAGCTGTGCCTGCTGCCTGTGCGCTGGTGATGGAGCTTACCCGTGAACTTATAGAAGTACCGCCTGCAAGGTCCACTGCAAGGGCCATGACAGGAGTTTCCACCGAAGCCATACAAAGTCCCTGCAAGGCACGCAGCACTATGAGCTCTTCTACTCTGGTTACATAACCCAATCCCAGCACTACCGGTATATTAAGTAACAAACCATATAATATTAGCTTTTTGCGTCCATATCTGTCAGAGAGCACACCAATGGGGGTTTGCAGCATCACTCTGGATATGACGTATGCAGACACTGCAATGCTGAGAGAAAGTTCCGAGGCTTGCAGACGAACCTTGTATTCTGGAAGAAAAGCAAATATTATCATGATCCCGACCATTATGATGAACATTGCAAAAGACAGGGCATGGAACTGTGGTGCTTCATTATTATTCTGATCTTTTGTTGTTCTTTTTTCATGCCTGTTATGTGTCTCACCCACGAATAACTGTACAAGTAGTAAACTTATCAAACCCAGAAAAGCACACAAATAGAATCCAGCAGTGGATCCAAAATAGGTGGCTACGATACCACCGACCATTGCACCTATTCCATAACCAAATCCCCTCATACTTGAATATATGCCAATGGCTCTGCCCCGGGTGCGCGATGTTGAGAAATGTGTCACCATTGCCACGATGGCAGGTACTGTTGCACCTACAGTTACTCCCTGCAATGCTCTTAGAAGCACCACATGTTCGAACATAGAAACATGAGAATACAGCACCGAGACGACCACGAAACCAGCAAGTCCGAATATGACAAAGGACTTCCTTTTATCCAGCCTGTCGGACAATCTGCCTGAAAATGGTTGGGAAAATGCATTGAAAAAACCAAAAACAGTGGCTACTGTGCCTGCTTTTACAACATCGGGAATTCCTGGTGCAAAGACACTATGGGTTTGAACTATATACAGAGGTATAAGAAAAGCAAGTATACCTGTACCCATGTCTTTGAAGAACTTGGAAATGGAAAGGATGTAAAGTTTGGGATCAAGCTTCTCTGTAATATTATCGGCTTTTACCATAGCATGTCCTCTCCACCTCAATTTCCATGTCATATAGTACCACAAGATATTCAATCCTTCCCGAACAAGAAAATTATATGAAATACCCTGTTTTCCTGCGCAGGTATGAGATGGTTGCGACAAATAAGTTGCCTGCAAGGTACATGATAACTCGCTCAGTACCTGTATCTTTTGATAAAGGGGTATCCCTTGAAGAACTTTGGGAAATGCATCATTCAGGGATGGAAGAATACCGCCTGGTACTGAGATCCATAGATACCGGGACATATAGCCTGCGTCCCAGTATATCTGGCCCTTCTCTATTTGATCTTAAAGTTGCGATCCTAGAAAAGATGCTTGAAAGTTGCTGTTTCTGTGAACACAGATGCGGCATAAACCGAAAATATAACGAAAAGGGGTACTGTCGAGTAGGCGCCGTTTCAAGATATGCATCTGAATTCCTGCATAGAGGAGAAGAACCTGAACTTGTGCCTTCACACACGATATTCTTCACAGGATGTGTCTTTTCCTGTGCTTACTGTCAGAACTGGGACATTGCCACGCATCCTGAAAAAGGTAAGATAGCTGATCCTATGGAACTTGCAAGATCAATAGAAATACGCCGCAGACAGGGAGCCAGGAACGTGAACTTCGTCACTCCTACTCCTCACCCACACACTGTACTTAATATCATAGGTAATTTGTCAGTTAACATACCTGTGATCTGGAACTCTAATATGTACCATTCTCAGGAAGTGAAAGAATTGTTGGAAGGTGTTGTGGATATGTATCTTGCAGACCTCAAGTATGGCAACGATAGATGTGCTGAAAAATATTCCAAGGTTCATGATTATATGCAGGTTGTGACTGGTAATCTGACCACAGCATACTCAGACGCTGAAATACTCCTGCGCCACCTGGTCTTGCCCGGACATCTGCATTGCTGCACCATGCCTGCAGTGAAATGGGTGGCAGAAAATATTCCACATATCCGCTTTAATCTGATGTTCCAGTACAATCCTCACTATCTTGCACACATGTATCCCGAGATGAACAGGCAGCTTACGGCAGAGGAAATGGAAAAAGCTATGCATATGGTCATCTCCTCTGGTCTTGAAGATGTGCTGTTCTAGCTTTACTCCACCACTATCGTTCCACTTTGTGTATACGGATGTGTGGCAAGATAATAGTTGTATGTGCGCCTCTCATGGAAAGTGTAGGTAAAGGTCATGCCT
>JAHFZE010000020.1 GCA_020854785.1 Methanomethylovorans sp. | reverse complement strand
CGGCCTGCCCGACATCAACTACAGTTTTGTGGAAGGCAATAAGCTTAGTATCACAGTAGCACCTAAGGGTGCAGGATCTGAGAATATGAGCGCTTTGTGCATGTTCAATCCCACGGAAATTTCCAAGATAAGGGAATTCGTATTGGAAACGGTCATTAAAGCAGGTGGGATGCCCTGTCCCCCCATTATCGTGGGAATTGGGATCGGCGGCTCCTTTGACAAGGCAGCAAGACTTGCAAAACAAGCTCTTCTGATGGATATGGACACCATGGGTCCCTTTGAACTTGAACTGCTCAAGGACATCAATTCCCTGGGGATCGGCCCCATGGGCATGGGTGGAAACACGACTGCTCTTGCAGTACATGTAAAACAGGCACACTGCCACACTGCATCCCTGCCCGTGGCTGTTAACATTCAATGCTGGGCCAACAGGCATGCAAAAGTAGTGCTGGAGGGAATGTATGAGCAAGCATGAGCTGACCACACCGCTGCAAATAGACGATATAAAAAAGCTGAACGCCGGAGATATTGTGTACTTAAGCGGGATTGTGTACACTGCCAGGGATGAAGCCCATGCTCACATCCTGGTATTAGATGAAGCAGGTAAGGAACTGCCCTTTGACCTTGAAGGTGCGGCTATATACCACTGTGGTCCGCTGATGGCCAAAAAAGATGAAAATAAGTGGAAAGCAGTTGCTGCAGGCCCCACCACAAGTGCCAGAATGGCCGGTATGACACCCAAGCTGCTTGGAAGACATGCTGTTCGTGCTCTTATTGGAAAAGGGGGCATGCAGGGAGTTGCTGGTGCACTTAAGGAAAAGTGTGTATATCTTGCCTATACCGGAGGATGTGCAGCGCTTGCTGCAGAGGCAATAAAAAAGGTCCGAACAGTCCACTGGTCACATTTAGGAATGCCGGAAGCCGTGTGGGAACTCGAGGTCGAGAACTTTGGTCCCCTCATAGTTGGGATAGATGCCCATGGCAACGATCTTTTTGAAAAAGTGAGGGAACAAGCCCTCGTTGCTTTCTGCAAGCTCAGATAAAAAACGTGAATGTTATCCAGGCTATCATCGACAGTACTATGGAATGCTTCAATCCTGCAGATATAGCTCCTTCTCCCATCTGTCCTGCTACAAGCCCGCTGAAGAATCCCTGAACAAGAGATGCATGGAACATCACCCTTATGAACAGGTCCGGATCGAAAACACCCATGAACTGACCACCTGCTCCAGCATCTGTGGCTGCCTGACCAGCTGTTGCCATTGTAGGCACAAAGGTCATTGAAAGCATAGCTATTACAAAGAGGAAAACAAAGAAGGACATGTAGATGATCACCAGATAGACCATCATGTTACCTTTTCTTTCCCTTTCAAGCTGTTTTACTTCAGTAGAGTCCCTGGCAGCAGCTTCCAGCACCTGGGAAACCCGTCCTCCTGCTTTGCTGGCCTGAGTTATCAAAGCGACAGACCTGTCTATAAGCGCGGTGTTCATACGGTGTGCGAAAGTGAGCAATGACTTTTCAAAAGAAACTCCCCAGGACATCAGGTCATTCATCTTTTTTATCTCTGGAGAAAGCTCTCCATACTCTCCTTTTGCTACCGTGGCCACTGACCTGGAAAGAGTAAGTCCTGCCCGGCTCATCTCGGAAATATCCCTCAGAAATGTAGGCAGGTATTCTTCTATCTTAGTTATATGTTTCATCTTCTTATGATACATTATAGAAGCAGGGAATATGGCTATAAGAACACTGAAGAAGATCACATCATCTATTATAGGGTTCGGCCAGTTCCGCACAAGCCCCACCATGAGAAATACCAGTGCAACCGGTGTGCTGATAATGAATGTATAGTCCGGATAGGCACACAGTGTCATGTACGGGTCCTTCATGAACTGTTTAAGTACCACGTTCTTACGAGAATTTGCCAATCCGACACGTACGGTAGTATCTTCCATCTGGCGGAGAGTTTCCTCATCTAAATTCGGGTCCACCGGGAAGTTATTCTTTAAAAGCTTCTTCCATTCCATTCTCATGCCTCCGGTGTCATGCTGCTTATAAGTAAAATGTACATTGCGCTACCAAAAGGTATGATCGCATAGATCAGCAGGTATAAGAATATCATTTCAGCTCCTCCCATTATTGCCATGATCGATATGACCACTATCATGAACAAAGGACCGGCAACAAAAGCTGTAACATAGGTTTCACCCAGAAGGCCCAGTGTCTCTAAGAACTCTTTTTGTTTTTGCCTGTTCTCAATGAGATATTGCTCGGTCTTTATTTTGAAATATGGTTCCAGCTCTCCTCCGGATGTGATGACAGTAATAGCTCCCTGCAGGAAATCCTGTAACGAAGGTGATGGCGTTGTAAGGGCAAGGTTCCTCATCCCTGTAACAAGATTATGGCCCAGCACTTCAATATCCCGTACCAGGTATCTCGCTTCTACTGCTACATCCCTGTATATATCATTTGAAGCAAGAGAACGGAATAGGTCCAAAGGCAGTACCCCAGCTCCTGCCATTGAGGACATGTAGTTAATGGCATAAGGAAGCATACGTTCTATTCCTCTTTTCCTTTCTCCGGCCATAACAGCCGGATATATCACAAAGGTCTTGTACACAGCACTGAAAACAAAGATCCCTGTGATGGTGTTAAGGGTCAGCCATATAGCTGCTTTTTTGTACTCACTGAACTGGAACAACCATTGGGGAGCACTGATCCTGGAGCCAGTGAAATCGGGGATGCCTACAAAATAGAATAACAGATTGACAGCAATAAGTGCGAGGAACATGCATGCAAAAGCAGTGAGCATAGCACCAGACATGTACATATCATAGCCTATGCTCATTCT
>JAHFZE010000177.1 GCA_020854785.1 Methanomethylovorans sp. | reverse complement strand
GGAGATGCTGCTGGTTTTGTGGACCCGTTCCTTGGCGAGGGAATATATTATGCAGTCGCAAGCGGGGTGGCTGCAGGCGAAGTGGCTGCTGAAGCTATCTATAATGGCACTGATCTATCCACTTACAGAAAAAGATGTGATGTATTATTTAACAATGATCTGCGTATTGCTCTTAAATTCGGAAATGCTTTTCATGGACATATAGAGAAGATATTCTACCTGTTCAACAAGGACCCTGAACTTTTTAGAATGTATGTGCTTACAGGAAAGGGAGTCTATGGTTACAGGGAATACGTAAAAAGGTCTATGCTGAGAATACCCTTCACACTGCTAAGAATAGTAGCAGGCATGTTTAGAACTGCAAAGGAGTGAGGAGAGTAAGCTCCCTTCTGTTACTGTAAAGATCCCTTAAGTGCGTGGCACTGAAGGAACAGCCAGTGGCATTTACAGCTGCGGCATTCGGCTAAGCGTCGTTAACTTCGGGGGCGGTCTGAACACCGCTTATCCCTACTTCTGACTTGCACCCACGAGGATTCGCCGTTCCATCCACATTCCATACGACCTCAACCTTTCGGTATCATTGCATTGGCATGGCGTGGTATCGTTTCTGTGCCAGAGCCCTAGCTCTCGCCAGACACCCTTTACAGGTGCTCGTGTGTTCAGACGGTGGGGAGACTTTCCTCAGATCATCGATCCGGAGGCCGCCCTTCCTCTCTCCGGTACATAGAAAGCTACATCAGATATAAATGTAATGAGGATAAGCCGAAAAACCAAAGAACCGAGATCAGAGCTCTTTGACCCCGCAGCCACAACCACGTGTCAGCAGAAAATCCATTTTTGCACGGATCTCTTCCTGGTGCATCTCAGACAGGGTTTCAAACTCTGCCTTATGCTTCTCTAATATGTGGTCCATCATCTTCTTCTTTGCAGTTTCACGGTCCTGCTCTATGACAATGAAATCATCATTGAAACCAAGGTCCCTGCATTTCATGATCTGTAGTTTGGCCATAGTACTCCCTTTACAGAAAAAAAGGAGTTCATAGTAATTAAGGCTTAAGAATGAACAACCTCTTCCATGAACTCAGAAGAAGAAAGTGATCCCGATCAGAATAAAAAGAATGCCAGCAGCCGTGGATATTGTATGTTTGTTAACCCTTTCCATGAGCTTCTGCCCAACATAGATAGCCATTATGGAAAGCAACAACAGCGCCATGATAACTCCAATGAATACCATCAATGGATCGTACCGGGTGGCAAACAGAGCTGCAGCGAGCTGTGTTTTGTCCCCCATCTCAGAAACAAGTATCAGGGAAAAACCTGATACAAAAGGATTTTTCAGTTCATATGACCCTTCATCCTCATCCTTATTCCTGTTGTACAGCATCAGGACGCCAAATATAACAAAAAGCAGACCTGCAAATATTCTCACATACTCTAAAGGCAAAGCGGAAGCGATAAGATCCCCAAGTATAATAGCTATGCCATCGGTAAGCACAAAAGCAAGCATAACTCCCGCAAGCAGAGAACCATACTGCTTTGTCTTTGTGGAAAGCACTAGGACAGCAAGCTGTGTTTTATCCCCGAGCTCCGCAAGGCCCACTAGCAGAAAAGGTATAAGGATATCCTGGATCATGCTCCCTTCATTGAAAACGCTGTATATAAATCAAATGGTGATCTTCAATACAGTTGAATGAGAGTCGACCTAAAATCTAACACAGGTCAATAGTTTTGCTTTTTTTCAATCGAATATGCTTTATACCTCAGATAATAATTGCATCCCATATTACACCGAAACATACGGAAAGGTTGGCACATTGATAGAAATAGCTATTCCAAAAGGCAGTCTGGAAGAACAGACACTCCTGCTCTTTAAGCAGGCAGACCTTGAAATAAAGAAAACTGACAGGCAATACAATCCTACCATCAATGACCCCAGGATAAAAAAGATCAAGATACTGCGCCCGCAGGAGATCCCGCGCTATGTACATGATGGATACTTCGATCTGGGTATCTCAGGGCTTGATTGGGTGACAGAATCCAGCTCCGATGTTGTGGAGGTTGCTGACCTGCCCTACAGCAAACAGGGCTCGGGGAATGTTAAGATAGTCATAGCAGTACCTCAGGAAAGTGACATACATCGTGCAAAAGACATAAAACCAGGTAGCAGGGTCTCTACTGAATATCCGAGAATGACACAGAAGTTCTTTGATGAACTTAACATTCCCGTGGAGATCCATTTTTCCTACGGTGCCACGGAAGCAAAAGTACCCGACCTCATGGATGTAGTTGTCGACCTCACGGAAACAGGATCCACCTTACGCAGGAATGGCCTTAAGATAGTGGACCAGATCATGGAATCCTCTACAAAGCTCATAGCTAACAAGAATAGCTGGCAAGACCCTCTTAAAAGACGGGAGATAGAAGAGATCAGAACTTTACTGCTCTCTGTCATCGAAGCCCGGGGAAAGGTACTCCTTGATATGAACGTCCCTGGTGACAAGCTGGATGAGATCATCGATTTCCTCCCATCCATGAAGAGGCCTACGGTATCCCAGCTATACAAATCCGATTACTATGCAGTAGAGACAGTTGTCAGTAAGAACGAAGTCAACCTGCTTATCCCCAGGCTCAAGGCACTTGGTGCTGAAGATATCCTGGAGATGGACATTTCGAAGATAGTCCGCTAGATATCCTGTGAATTCAACGGACAGAGCATACGCAGGCAGCAACCTGCACACCACTCTTTTTTGCACAGATGGCATATCTCATCATTATGATCATTAGTATATACCGCACTATAGAAATATTAATATAGTACTTTTTAGAAGGTATGTAATAAGGACGAAAGAAAAAGGGAAGGTCCGCTGCAAGATCATGAGGCTTCCAG
Organism: Methanomethylovorans sp.; assembly: GCA_020854785.1. Lineage (GTDB taxonomy): Archaea > Halobacteriota > Methanosarcinia > Methanosarcinales > Methanosarcinaceae > Methanomethylovorans. Next base: position 3,662 of record JAHFZE010000177.1, on the reverse strand, counting down.
ACCCTGATGGTCTAAATGCGTGCTCTCTTCCCGGAAAAAAGAACAAAAGGAGAAAAACGTTATGAAATATGTAGCTGTAAACTGTCAGAACTGTGGTCGTAAGATATATGTTCTTCGCAGGTGTGCACGTGACAAGATGTACTGTACTATCCAATGCTTGGAATCCGGCACCTCAAAGATCTGAGTGTTTTCTGAGCACTCAGAGTTCATCTTTCTAATAGCATCTTTTTGAAGTTCAGGATCTCAGCAAAACAACAAAGTACAGGTCGTAGAAAAGCCAAAAAATGCCAAAGGATACAAAAAACAATAGTGTTCATCACATTGGCGGTACGAAAGACCAGACATCCGCTACAAGTTATAATGAACAGGTGGTATAAATGGTACTCAGGACACTCAAGTTGGGAGTATATGGCTGCATAATACTTGGAGCAGCTGTCTATGCTCAGTTCAACAACAAATAATAGATAAGAAGTTGGATGGTACATTTTACATTTTTTTCTTTTAAGCGTTTTTCATGCACAATTACTCCGGAGAAACATTTAATAATTTTGAAAATGAACTGATTAAAGGTCCATATCACCTTTATGTACAAACGAACTATCCATTTTTAGCATTAATGGATTTGTTGATGGATATTTATTTAATATATATAAGATATTAAATAGCTTATTTTACTGATATAGTGATAAAATATCATTAACATTACTGGATCATTTATCCAAGGTGCAATAGTTGTGATCCCAACGATCAACTTCGTTGGCTTGAGGAACGGTGGCTGATGGCAAACAGGTTCGTGAAACGGGCTTCCGAGAAGTTCGGGCTGCCTCCCGGAACTATCGTCCATGTAGGCGATAAACGGACAGAGACAATAAAAATAACATTGATGGATTACGATAAGGACCATTGCCAGATAAAGGAAATAAAAGATATCGAAGAAGTATTTTCTTTCAGGGACAGTCCCACTGTAACGTGGATCAATATAGATGGGATACATGATGTAACGATCATCGAGCGCCTGGGAAAACATTTCAATATTCATCCCCTTGTCCTTGAAGATATTCTCCATACAACCCAACGCCCGAAGATAGAGGACTTTGAAGGCTATATATACATAGTTCTGCGGATGTTCTACAACATAGATAAAGAAGATGAAAACGACACTGACCCAGAGGCCATATCCGAACAGGTAAGCCTTATCCTTGGCAGCAATTTCGTAATATCGTTCCAGGAAGCAGGAGGGGATACCTTTGATCCCGTACGTATGAGATTAAAAAGTTCAAAGGGCCGCATACGTGAAATGGGAGCTGATTATCTTGCGTATGCACTCATTGATTCTATAGTTGATAATTATTTTGTCATTCTGGAAAAGATGGGTGAGCGAATAGAACTGCTGGAAGACGAACTGCTCGACTACCCGGGGCCTGAGACCCTTGAAAAGTTACATGTTCTGAGAAATGAGATGATATTCCTGCGCAAATCTGCGTGGCCCCTGCGTGAAGTATCGAACAGTCTCTTAAGGGAAGAATCAGGGCTTATTGCAAGGACCACACAAATATATATTAAGGATATATACGACCATACAATACAAATTATAGATACCATTGAAACATACAGGGATATGCTTTCCGGCATGCTGGATATATATCTGTCCAGCATCAGCAACAGGATGAACGAAGTGATGAAAGTGCTTACCATCATCGCTACTATATTCATTCCATTGACATTCCTTGCGGGCGTGTATGGCATGAACTTTCAATATATGCCGGAACTTTCATGGAAATGGGGATATCCTGGCCTCTGGTTGATCATGTTGTCTATCGGCGTTTTCATGTTCTTCTATTTCCGGAAGAAGAAATGGTTATAAATAATGAGATACTTCTTTTATATTATTTCACGGAAATTATTATGTTCGGCTCATATGGACCTACTTTTAACATGGAAATAGAAGGTGTTTCCTTATCAGTGGAAGATCATCAAGATTCACTCATATATCGCAGATGGGGCAGTCTGGGAAGCACAGAAAGATTACTTTTCCAGGATCAATGCAGTTTCTTGCTCAACCCTATTGAACCGGTCAACTTGCCTAAAAGGCTCACGCATTTCTTACTGGTGAACTTTAAAAAGACTTTGGTATTTGAACCGGGCACTATACAGAAGGTTTACATCACTTTCCCTATCGAGATGGGAGTTTTCGTATCTCAGGGAAAAGAGGACTTTGAGATCATAGATATTTTTTCTTTTGCAAAGTTAAAGTACACGCTATACGGTGCTCCAAGTAATGGGATCATCTGCAGGTATTGGGAAAGCGACGTATTCCTTTCCCCGCCGGATACATATCCCTGGCATACGGGTTACATAGAACTGAGGATAGTTAACGACACTGAGCACATGGCAGAGATCAGCAAGTCGTTGTTCAACGCCTATGGTATGAAGATCTACTATGAAGAGAACAAAGTTGTAATGAAAGCGGTCATGAAGGTCCCAAGCAGGAAATTAGCGGAAACGGAGTTCATTAACTGTTCTGGAAAAAGCAGGTTCAAAAAGGCCATGGAACTCTACGTGTCATCAAAACTAAGAGTAAGCGGCAGCAAATGCATTATGGAGTACGGACTATGAACATCACGCTCAACGATGCGGTATTAGTTTCATTGTCAGACTATTCCATTCTCTTTTTCAGGATCACCTTCGTGGCTTCGGTCGTGATCATCTCTATGATCGCGGGAAAAATACTGTCCATATACCTCATGAGGGCCCTGCAGGACAAGATGGACAGGAAACAACTGAGCATGCTGCTCAAACTTATGCGCTACAGTTTCGTTTTCTTTGTAACTGTCTTTTTCATACTTCCTTTCATGGGTGTAGAGCTTTCAAGCCTGCTTGTAGCAGGAGGTGTGCTGGGTATCATTCTGGGTATCGCAGGTCAGAGCATTGTTGCGAATCTGATATCCGGGATCTTCCTGACCCTTGAAAGACCCATTAAGATAGGGGACCAGGTGAACATAGATAATAATGCAGGCGTGGTTGAAGACATCACTTTTGTTTCCACCATCATCAGGACCTTTGATGGACTGTATGTACGTGTGCCCAACGATAAGGTCTTTCTTAACAACATCACCAATTATGCAGCTAACGTAGCAAGGAGATTTGAGTATGTCATAGGGATAACCTATGACAGCGATGCTGACAAAGCCATTGGGATAATCAAAAGCATAATAGATGATGACCCTATAGCTTTTAAAAATCCGATTCCTACAGTCTTTGTGGATAAGCTGGACGATAACGGGGTCAATATCTTCGTAAGGATCTGGGCCCCATCCACTGAGTGGTATTCTGTCAAGACCAGGCTGCTGTGGATAATAAAAAAGACGCTCGAAGAGAATGGCATCAAGATAGCCCTGCCACAGCGCACTCTCTGGTTCGCCAACAGTATACCGGCAAATGAAGTAGAAAGTCCAGAGAACGATTGTTCTATTTTCTCACATTATTGATGACGATGGAGCATACTTTTTTATATTGGAGGCATGAAAAGAGAAATCATTCATATGGTTATAATAACGTGGATACTCATCTTTTTATGTTTATTACAGTCAGGGATCTTTTCTGGTCTTACTATCGGCTTGTTCGGCCTGAGCAGGCTTCGGCTTGAAGTCGAAGCCGAACTT
>JAHFZE010000017.1 GCA_020854785.1 Methanomethylovorans sp. | reverse complement strand
TGCCTTCGGGCAATAAGGACAGAGGTATGCTTATCTGTGTGCTTTCTTCAGGTCTGATAAGTAACACTGCAATTCTGTTTTCGATCCTATCCAAGGTGGCTTTGAAGCTCAGGATGATCTCTCCGCAAAACACAGGATTTTTCGATAATTGTGATCAGCCATAAAGAGGGTGATACTTGTTTGACCTCACTTTCCCACTTTGATAGTGGGAAAAGAAGTGGCATTCATTGTATTGTTCTGTTCCGGAGGGGTCCTTTCAGTGGTCATGGTATAATTATAGCCATCTGTTGTGATTGTTATTGTTCCATAGAGATCTGTTCTGTAAACCGTGGATACGTTCTGCAACCTTTCGAGGACCTCCGTATGAGGGTATCCATAGTCATTATCTGCGCCCACTGAGATAATACTGATGTCCGGGCTGACCTCTTCAATGAAGGTTTCTCCGGAAGAGGAAGTGCTCGCATGGTGACCCACCTTGAGGATATCGGAATCCAGATAATATCCTTCATATATGATGCTGTCTTCGGTTTCAAGGCCAGCATCTCCCATGAGCAGGAATGAGACATTATTGTCTATGATCCTGAGGACTATGGAATTCTCGTTGAGCTCTTCTGAGTGCTTCTTCTGCGGGTTCAGCACCTGTACCTGTATGCCGGAAGCAAAGTTAAGTGCTTTTCCTCTTTCCGCTACCTGGAAAGAGATGCTCTTATTTTCAATGATACTAAGCATCTCTTCGTATGTCTGTGTTGTATGTGGATATCCCGAGTCCACGAATTTGCCTACATGATATTCATTAAGTATAGTGAGAAGGCCCCCTATGTGGTCCTCATGCGGATGGGTCGCTACTACATAATCAAGACTGGATATCCCCCGTTCCCTGAGAAATGCTGAAACATTGACACCCTTGTCCCTTTCACCTGCATCGATTAGCATGGTCTCATTGGCACATTCAACGAGAATGGATTCACCCTGTCCCACATCTATAAAGTGGACTGTAAGGTTATCTCTTTGAGCGGTAAACGAGATATGTCCGGGCAAAATATCTTGATTTGCAGACGTGTTATCATTCAGAGTAGTAGTGTTTGATGGCTGATCCGCATATATGGGCGGGCGTTCCTCCGGTTCTCCGAACAGGACACCTAGCATCACTAGCAAAATGAAAGCTATTAGTATCCATTTCAATTCCTTTCTGATGATATCCCCTCTATGCTGTTGATAAAATAAGCGTAAAGACCCAATGCAGATAAAGTTTTCTTGTGAGATGCGCTGGAATTTAGTTTAGCGAAAGGAGAATTAGAATAATTCTGGATCTTATTTAATAACTTTAGAATTAAATGAAGCATTGCATACTTAGTTGATCGATGGAACGTAAAAACTGGATTTCAAGCGAAAACAGGATATTTGAAGCTTGTCAATTGTCCTCTACATTCTACCCTATATTCTACACCAGCAGCAATCCCCGCTGCCAGTCGTTCACGATGCGTATGCCTACCCGTGTATCGTCTACTTCTCCTTTCTTTTTCAGGCAGTTGGTCTGCCTGCCGATGAGTTCGAGCACATCGTAAGAGTCCTGGTTCTCGACGTTGATCTTATAGAATCCCTCCAGTGCAGCTTTGTTTTCAGCACAGATTTTTTCGATGATCTTCAAAGCTACGCCTACTGGATCTTTCAGATGGGTGGCATCCTTTATGCCGAGCATCCCCTGAATGTATTCGTCATGCTCGTTAAAAGGTATAACTCCCGGGGTATCGATGAACTTGATACGCGATCCAGCATTCACGAGCTGTATTCCTTTTGTGTGACCTGAAATAGAAGAAGTACTGGTTCTATGCCTTCCTGCCACTCCATTAATGACTGAAGATTTGCCAGTATTGGGATACCCAAGGCTGCCAACGAGTATGTCCCTGTCCTTGATATCGGCAAGTTCAAGGATCTTGTGCCTGAGCATCGTTGTACCGAATCGTTCTTTGCTGGATACGAAGACAGTTGGTGCGATCTTCGACAGTCGGGATTTGTTTTTCTCAAGGGTTTCCTGAGAAACTAGATCGCATTTGCTCATGACTATGATAAAAGGTTTCTTAGCACGTACTATTTCAGCCTCTACCTCGCTGTTCCTTGTTTCATCCGGAAAACGGGCATCTACTACCTCAAGCAGGACATCTGCTTTTCTAATTACATCCTTTACCATTACCTTGTAGCTTGCCATGGTACAGATAACGCTGCACGAGCATATAAGGATGTCAGAGCAGGCTCTCAATCGAAGTCCGATCTACAATTACTTTCCATTCCGTGAGGCAGAAAAAGATTCTATTCTTCTTGCGATCCTATAGGAAATATCCGACAGATAAGCAGTACCCCATGCAGCCACGACAAGTGCGCCAAGCAGATCGAAGAACATATCACGCATTGTATCATCTATACCATGCTGTGTTAAAAACGCAGTTATTCCAAACTTAACTGCCATCTCATCCGTAAGGAATTCCAGGATCTCCCATATTACACCTGCTGCGAGGACGAAAATAATGATGAAGACAAACATGAATCTATGAGGTATGTATAGCTCATCGGTGTAGATGTCAATGGCCCGTAGCATAACATATCCTGCAGCTGCAATGACACTTGCAGAAAGTGCATGGGTAAGGTTATCCCATCTTGCGACCGTTTCGTAAAATGACAAAGTACCGAGCGCATCCAGGAAAACGGCAAGAGTTATCCACAAAGTCAGGCTGGGATCAAGTGATATATAGTATTTATGGGTGAGGACATTTGGCACAAAAGTGATGCCCAATGCTAAAATTGCATTAAGCACCACATGTGTGTCCCTGAAATAGATTCCAACGAACATCATTATCAACAGACAGACCTGCATGATCCTTGTTGCGACCTCTTGTTTTTTCTGCGAGATCCTAAGCAATTTACGGATAGGCTCAGGTGGTCTGGTAGATGCGTATGCAGGAATACCCTCTTCATCCTTTGAGGGAAACCTGATGCCACTGGGAGTAGATCTTCCTTTGTATCCAAAATACCACCCAAAGATAAAACCTGCAACAATACCCGCAACCGTAGCATACATGAACTCATACATGACTGCAGCGTTGATAGTATCCTGTGATCTGCCATCGAGAATGAAACTTGTTCCAAGATTTATGTCAAGTAACCATTGCATAAGGTGCCATAGACCGGATATTGCAAGTGTGGTTATGAAAACGAAAAAAATTGCGAAATTGTGGTCCATCTTTACAGAAGTGAACCAGTTGATCTCTGCTGCTACCAACAGTGCAATAGTTGCTACTGATATATAATGGGGTATGCTACTGGAGAATAGGTGGTCGCCCATTGCATTTCCAACCATTGGTAATGCGACCAGCATTAAAAGATACCATGGAGGCATGATCGAAAAATTCTTAAAGAACAATGATGGGAGGAGTATTATACAGATCGTGAATGCATTCAGGATCCCCCAGGCATATCTTCCATCCATGAAGTTCATAAGAGTTATACTGACCAAAACCAACAGAATGATCCAGGATAAGATCGCATTTCTATAGGTATTCAGAAGAAGCTCGCTAAGCTTATCTCTGTCCATATTATATCACTTTAATGAATATCTATTTTTTAAAGTATGTTCTATTTGATCCTCTCAGATAAGGCGTCCAACGATCATGTCTAAACTTTATGATGTAGTCAATAAGTCTACTTGAATATATAAGGATGTTAGGATAAAGACAATTCAACTTTTCCGATATATTGTATCTTTTTCCCAGCTTTGTGTCTTTTTACAGTTTTTAAAATAGAGATCAAGTAGTTATAAATGTAAATTTATGTTTTATTATATTAACTATTTATTGTTAATAAGAAAGTATATATCCTTTTAGTATTGTACTACTAACAGCTTATCATGTCTGTAAAACAAATATTTGAGAACATCGGGGCATTTGTAGAAAGATCCCCCAAAACAATACTTGCTATAGCCATTATCTTGATGTTATTGTCATTCATTGGTGCAGGCCTGATAGAACAGAAAAGCGGGACAGATACCTTTGTTAAAAAAGATTCTGAGATCTACCAGAACTATGACCACCTATACAAACAAAACTTTGGCAGTGAGGTCGTAGTTGTACTTGTGGAATCTGATGATGTCAGAGAGTCCGAGGTGTTGGAGGCTATTAACAACTTTGACATGATAATTGAGCACGACAAGGATGTAGAGAATGTAATGAGCATGGCATCGCTCATCAAAAGTGCATCCTATTCTGCAACAGGCCGTTCAGATATACCTGACGATAGCACCATTCTGACACTTATCGACCAATTGCCATCTGCTTATGTTGAGCAGTTCATGCCAGACACCACACATACACTGATAATGATCCAGATGCCCGGCAGTATAAATGAAGATAACAAAAAACGTGTTCTTGCTCAGGTCGAAAGAACTATTGAGCTAGTTGATTTTCCAGCAGGTACCACCGCTGTCGCCACCGGTGAGCCGGCATACATAATAGCAATGTCAGAAGAAATGACTTCAAGTCTTGGAACCATGTTGGTCCTTGCTTTCGTTCTAATGATCATAGGGCTTAAGATCGTTTTCAGACATGTTAGATGGTCCTTGCTTCCAATACCGGTCATCCTTGTGGGACTGATCTATACATTCGGAGCCATGGGTCTGCTGAGCATCCCCATGACCATGGCATCAATGGCAGTATTTCCCATTCTTATTGGTCTGGGAGCAGATTATGCCATCCAGTTCCAGAATAGGATCGAAGAAGAGCTTGCAAAGGGAGAGTCTGCTGAAGAGGCAGTAATTGATACAATAAAGCACACTGGGCCTGCAGTAGCTACTGCGGTCGTAGCAACTTCCTTAGGTTTTATAGCGCTGTTCATTTCTCCTGTTCCTATGATACAGGACTTTGGAAAGATGAGTCTTGTAGGAGTGATCCTATGCTACCTTGTTTCAATGTTCGTGCTGGTCGCTTTACTATATCGGTTCGATAGAAGGTCATTAGAAAAAGAAGCAGAAAAAAAGTCAAAAAAGGAACTTAAAGAAGATAAAACAACCTTAGAGCCAACAACAGAGCATAGCTCTCCTCTTGGAAATTTCCTTGCAAAAGTTTCTCTGCTATCAACAAAACACTATATTATCGTGATAGCACTGGCATCTGTTTTTGCAATTGCAGGACTATATGCAGATGAGCATGTAGGAGTACAGACGGACACAAAGGACTTTGTACCCCAGGACATGCAGGCACTTCAGAACCTTAACAAGCTTAACAGGGTCATGGGAGGTAGCGACCAATTAAGTATAATAATCAGGGCAGATAACATTATGGACCCAGACCTGCTACAATGGATGGTCGATTTCAGTGAACTGGAAAAGGAACGGCACAACCGTATAACAGGCTCTAGCAGCATTGGTTCGCTTATATACTCTGGTTATGGCTCAATACCTTCTGATAAGGACACAGTGATCTCTATAACAGACAGTATGTCCTCTGTCATTACTGACCAGTACATTGAAGGTGGTAACCTTGGTATTCTTAATCTTAAACTTGAGAACGACCTGCAAACACAACAGGTATCTGATATAATTGAAGCAGTTGAGAACGACCTGCAATGGTATGCTCCTCCACCGGGGGTCACGGTCACTGTCACGGGTAATAAAGTAACAGAAACTTCCATAATAGGTGCCCTTACATCGGGCAGGACTGCCATGGGTTACCTGGGAATGGTCATTATCTTTGTGGGTATGCTAGTGATCTACAAGGACTGGATGAAATCCCTGGCAACAATACTGCCTATCGTGATGGTCACGGGCTGGCTTGGCGGAGTGATGTACCTGTCAGGTATGGAATACAATCCGCTTACAGCCACACTTGGTGCTCTTGCAATAGGGATAGGGGCAGAGTTCACTATCCTTATGCTGGAACGTTATTTTGAAGAACGTGACAAGGGACTGGAGCCACTTGATGCCATGGAAACGGCTGCGCTCAGAATAGGACCAGCGATCCTTGCATCAGGTTTTACTGTGATATTCGGTTTTTCAGCTCTTGTGGCATCATCATTCCCAATGCTGCGTGGTTTTGGGATAGTTACGGTAATAGCTGTAGCTTTTTCGTTATTCAGTACAATCGTTGTCCTGCCACCTATTATGGTTAACCTGGACAGGTGGAGATCAGGACGCAAAACATCAAAAAAATATACAGAAGAAAATAAGGTGAGTACATGATCTCTCTTAGAAATTTGAGGCTGTTTTTGATCGCAATTCTATTACTCAGTTGTATACAGTTTGCATCAGCGGGTATAGATGAGAATGTTGTCTCTGAAATTGCAAGCGATTACTATGATGTGTATGGTTCTCCTCATCTGGTAGCAAACCTCGCTTGTGATGAAGTGTTCGAGAGAGGAGAAGAAGGTATCCTTTATGTGAATATACTGAACAATGGACAGATCACAAGATTCGAGGCCAACGAAGATGATATAGAAGATGATATAGAGGAGTATGGTGAAACACTCACCCGCACATATATGTCAAGCGAACTTCTGTCAGACCGGGCGATAACAACAGCAGATTCTATGACAGCAACACTTTCACTTGCTGACCCCGATGCTCCCATAAATATAGAACAGGACACTCTACTTTTGGGTTCATTGAATACCGGAAAATCCCTCTCTTCACCCGCCGAATTCCCTATAGAGATCTACGACAATGCAAAAGCGGGCACTTATGATCTGCAGCTTTATGTTGCATATAGGTCCCAGAAGGATTCTGCGGTAACACCTCCTTACGGTGATACTTACTACTGGTATGAGGATATGAACCAGACAATGGTCCTTCAAGTAGTCGTTGAAGAAGAACCGTATTTCAGGATAGAGAATGTTGAGTCTGATCTGCGGGCTGGCGATGAAAAAACTATCAATGTAACATATACCAATACAGGAGAGCAGATAGCACGTGAATGTATTGCAAGGATAAGTGTTGTGGATCCTTTCACCACCACGGACGACCAGGCATATCTGGGAGACATGCATCCTGGTGAGTCAAGGATAGCAGTATTCAACCTAAATGTGGCAGAAGATGCAACAGTAAAGGATTATTCTATAAGCAGTGAGATAAAATATAAGGATGAACAAGATAAAAGCCAGTATTCGGATAATCTCAAAATACCTGTGTATGTTGGTCCGGCAGAATCCCTTAATGCCTCTGTTGCGGTTGGACTTGTGCTTCTGGTAGGTATCATCGGTACTCCGGTATTTATGATCTCCAGGAAGAAGAAACAGAATAATTACAAGAGATATCTGGAGAACAAAGAAACAAAGGAAAATGACAAATAAGTGTATCCTATGTGAAGTAGTATTATGAATACCTTGATCGAATCACTTCAGCAACTGGGTCTAACAACCTACGAGGCTAAAGTGCTTATAGCACTTACACGCTATGGTAGCGGAACTGTGGCAGACATCCACGCATTATCGGGTATCCCGCGCTCCGCTGTGTATGGCGTGCTTACCAAGCTTAAGGAAAAGGGAGTCATAGATACCCAGAACACTAAACCCATGCGTTACAAGGCAATAGCTCCGGACCAGATCATTGACAGGTTGAAGATGAATTATGAAAAAGCTGTCGAAACATCTCTGGAGCAACTTGAAAAGATCTGTAATGCACCTGATATCCCTACAGATGACGATGCTGTATGGAATATCAGCGGCGTGAAGAACGTTACTGATAAGATAGTCCAGATGTTAGACTCGGCCAGGAAAGAGATAGTACTGGCATCCACCTATCCCTCATTAGACAAGGCTATGGATGTTTATCCGATCATGGAAATTATTACGCAGAAACTACAGGAGAAGATAGATGAAGGTTTGAAGGTACGGATCACCATTAACGAAAATCAAGTTGTAAATAAAAAAGTCCAGGGTGCTGAAGTAAGAGTCTATTCAGGAGAGGTGAGTGATAATCTGCTGAAGGGTGGAATTCTGGTGATAGATAACAAGGAACTTCTGATCATCACTATAAAGAACGAGAACATTCCCATGAACTTTACTGCAACATGGTACAACGGCAAGGAACAGGTCTCTATTTTCAGGCATTTTATTGAGATGGAGTGGCAAGCATGCAAACCTATAGGATCGATCAATAGTGTTTAATTTTGAATACGCCTGTTCTTTTGTCCATAGGGGCATACGTAAAGGCACATGCCACACACCTTTATTTTCTCTCCTTCTCCAAGAGAGTTGATATATCTTTCACATTTACGTGCATCATATCTTATCTCACGTGGCTCTTTTTCCTGAAATCCATGTCCAGTAAAGGCTTGAACAGGACAGATATCAACACAGGCATTGCAATTTCCACACTTTGAGTCCATTATAGTATGTGAGGTTTCCAACGGGGCATCTGTCAGAATGGATACCCACCTTACCCTGGGACCATGATCGGGAGTAATGAGCAGGCAGCTTTTTCCAACCCATCCAAGCCCCGCCAGACGTGCTCCAAGCTTGTGTGAAAAGGATGCGCATAACCTTTCATCATCTATCCTCTTCGAAGCAGGTAATGGTAGTACTCTGTATCCATTATCCTGAAGATAGCTTGCAACAATAGAAGCTGCAATGTCAAGCCTATGGTTTGTGATCTCGTAGCAATGATGATAGTTCAAAGCTACTGAGTGCTGTGACCTGTCAGGCAACCTGTCAACTATGTCTTTAAAAAGAGGGATTCCCAGAGATATAGAATAAGGATAGGATCCCAGTTCACTCCCGCCCTGCTGCATAATGAATTCCTTTGCCCTGGACAGGTCAGCCACACCACAGTAAAATACCCCGTTGGCCTTTGCCAGACTTTGTATCTCTTTATTGAGGTCCATGAGAATAACATCCATTTGTATCTGATATATTTTTTGGAATCAGTACATTTATGAGCCTTCCCGCCGTCCCTCCTATCAATGAAGGATAGTGAAAAGGAAATAATTTCCACTCTAAAGTATGTCTCCCACATGAAGCCGGAGTTCATGCTTTCAGAGATACAAAATTATATTACAAGTGAAATGTCCGTTGAACAGATATATAGCATTGTTAAGCCATTTCTGTACGAGCTGGAGATTGATGCCATCCCCGAAGGTCCTGATATCAGGCTTATGCTTGCTCCTCCTGCAACTGTAATGCAACTTACCGAAGAAGAAGTAAAGAGAACTGAGATTTTCCTCAGGTCTGCAGTGGTTTCGGCAAAACTGCAGACAATTATCGAACAGTATATCGGAAAGAAGACTGGAAAGCAGTGGGATGACCCGCTTGTTCTGGACAGGATCAGAAAAGCGGTTGTGGGTCAAAAGAATGAGTATTGGAAGGAAAGCGTTTCCCGCAGGATATCCTATGAAAAAGGATACAATGTACTGGGATACCTTGCTTATCACTTCCCAGTATATTTTGTGCAGTTCCAGCACATACTGTATGATATGGCCCTGGCAGGTATACTCAAAACTCGCATGAAGATCCTTGATATAGGCACCGGTCCGGGCACAGTGCCTCTGGCTATTGCTGACTTTTATAAAAGGCTGGAAGGTCGCAAGGCCGAAATATATTGTGTAGAGCTATACGAGGAAAATATCGAAGCTTTCAACTCCCTTGTTCCACAATATGCTCCAGATCCAATAGCTATCCATGAACCTATAAGATCCGATGTGCGTGCAATAAAGCCAGAGAGCCTGCCTGAGAATATCGACCTTATGGTGTTCTCTAACGTGCTCAATGAGATCAAAGATATCACTATAGAGCAAAAAGTTGACATAGTGTTGAAATTGGCTCAAAGGCTTGCATCTGATGGCAGTATGCTTGTAATAGAGCCCGCGGACAGAACTAACTCGGTGGAATTGCGCAGGCTGAGCATTGCGCTCAGGGAGGCTGGTCTTGGTATATACGCCCCATGTTCCTTTATATGGGGTTCGGGCTGTAGCCTTGAAGGGTGCTGGAGCTTCGAGCAAAAGCAGGATATCAATCCTACACTCCTTATGCGCAAACTTGCAGAGTGTGATGAGCCTTATCGTTTTATCAACACTGATATAAAGTATTCCTATTCTATAATAAGAAAGGATGGTCTTACCAAAGAGTGCTACAGGGTCCCGCCCAAGGCAAAGTTTGCACGTTTCTCCAAAATAGGTATGCACAAAGATAAGCGCATCAATGTAGTATGTTCCCTTATGTCAGGTGACCTGGGAGATGAGAGATACAGTCTTTACAAACTGTGCGATGGAACTTCCAGGAAAGCAGTATATACAGTACTTCCATGGCATAACGTCACTGAGGACAATAGCATTATTAAAAGAGCTAATTATGGAGAAATACTGGAGCTTTATAATGTGCTTGTGAACTATAACAAGGAAAAGGACGCATATAATCTTCTGCTGAGCAAAGGAAGCACAGTTTGCCGAGCAGGCGATGAAAAAGAACACTAATTGCCTTTTTATCTCTTTTTCTCTCTCCTGATCTTTTATTTATTCGCCGATAACTGCGAATTTCTTTGAAGTTTAAGAAGTTCTTTAATATGTGTACATCCATATTATGCATTATCAGTTCAAAAGGGTGAAATTCATGAACAGGTCACAATTCGTAATGTACGGATCCATCGCTGTGCTTCTTATCTATATGACAGGAGCAACAGCATTTGCAGGCAATGCGGCAGTTTCCGAGCCTGTGATGACGATCACAGATAAGGTCATATCTTCCACAGTAGGTGGTGTGGTTCCCAATGCTATAACTATCGCTGAGATGGATACAATGGGTGTTGACCCCAGTTACTATCATATGATGTTGCAACCCGGGACCAGCGGGATCTTCACAGTTACCGTTATCAACAAGGAAGATTCTGCAGTCACAGTGAACCCGAAAATGGTTGTTACACCATATACTTACAGTTACATGGACAAAAGCTGGGTCACAATAACTCCCGCACAGAAAGTTCTTGAAGCGGGAGAAAAGGCACAGTTCGAAATAAAGGTATCTATACCTGAGGATGCTCAAGTAGGGAGCTATGCTGCAACAATATCCTTTATGGAAAATGTGCCTCAAGGTGATCTAATGTACCCGGTGTTCCCGGGCAGTGTACAGTTGAATGTAGATGTATGGATACCTCCACAGGTGCAGATCCTTACAACATACATATATGACAGGGTGGAAGCCGGCAAATTGTACAGCTATGAGATAATGCTCAGGAACACCGGTGATTCCGAAATAGCTATTGACCCGAAGCTTGTGGAGAACATGTACTATCCTATGGTAGCTGAGAGAAGCTCAGTGGCAATGGACTCTGCGGCATCGATGCCATACTATGGAGGATACAGGCAAGCCTTCGGAACCGATGCGATCACCATAACTGGTCCTTCAACCATAAAGCCCGGAGAAACAGCTGTGGTAAAAGTACAGGTGGAAGTGCCTGGTGATGCAAAAGGAGATTTCTCAGGCAGCATTGATCTGAACGTAGATGATCCAGGTATCCAGGATTATGAGGAAATGGTGTACCTCAACTTCCATGTGATAGTAAAGCCTGAAAAACCCTATGAGATCCCCTTCAAGGTAAATGACGATGGAACAGTCACTATTGAGCTGAGATCATACATATATAATGTGTATCCTTCAAGCAGCAGTGCAGACCCATCCTTTGAAGTGAAGCTCATAGATCCACAGGGCAAAGAAGTAGAAGTAATTCAGACCGGCATCAAGTATGGTGGTTCAGTTACTTTAGGAGACATCTACTACCCTGTGCTCAAAACATCCGGGAACACTTCAGAATATCAGGGATACTCAACGGATTATGTGGAAACCTACACAGTACAGGCATCTGCAGGCAAGTGGACTTTGTCAGTAATGCCGCATAACACGGAGAACTTTGAGTACTCAATAAATATCGAATTCTCCCAATGAACTAGGGTGAAGTTGCCAGTCTGACGGGAACTAGAGGGGAAGCTGGCAACTCATGCCTTTTTGATTTCTACTGAAATGGATGTCTTCAATCGGCAATGAGCCAGAAGCTTTTTGATCTATGTTGAATCCTACCAGGAAACTTCCCAGCATATGCTTTTGATCAGCGTATATCTTTAGCTGCAGGTAATCATGAGTATAGCTGGAAGGTATTCCTATAACAGCATCAGAGATACCCCTAAAAGGAGATAGCTGCGGACATGGCTGTTCTGTGACTATCATGCAGGCCGGATCATCCGTATCACTATTTTTGAGGGATTCTCTGTCGTAGAAAATGATATTTCCCATAACGAAAGAATCGTTGCGTTCACTGAACTGCTTTATGACATTTTGGTCTTGAGAATCTTCTCCTATCATTTTTCCTTTGTGGTAGATCTTGATGGTATTTAACGGCCAATCGTATTCCTTGTTAACCACAAAGGATAATACCACATCAGAACTCAACACTTTCCTTATTCCAACATTGTACTTCCGGCCGATCATCTTGCACCCTATCTGTTCGTCCAATCTTTCAAGCTTTTTTATATTCACTATGTCTATTGCTTCAAGAGATATCACTTCACAAACACCTTTGATGCAACCCAGTTGATCTTTTGCGGATTCTATTATCTTCATTTGCTGGCTTGTTTTTGTCAGAGGAGAGATCATGTGTTAAAATAGTAACTTATATTATTTAAAATACTATCATGTCTGATAAAAATAATAATTTCTGTTTGTATATAGACATATATTTACATAAACCATCTGTATAAGAGTGAGAAAACTGGGGGAAGATTTTGCTCAAAAAAATGAGCAATTTATTTTTATTCTATTAATTACATTAAATTAGCTTGTGGACATTTCAGTCCATTTCCAAATCCGGACGGCAAGTCAGATGAGTCGAAATACTTTGATATATCCCCAGAAGAAGTATGTTCCTAAGCCCAAAAGCCTTGGACCTGTATCCAGTCTTGAAGAACATGTTAACCCTGACTGGTGGAAAAAAATATTCAATTCCCTTTATCTGAAGACAGATGCTGATGTCGTAGATGATTCCGATATCACAAGGGAAGAGATAGATATGTTCCTCTCGGTTCTTGCTCTCCCGCAGGAGAGCAGGATCCTGGACCTTTGCTGCGGGCAGGGACGGCACTCCATGGAAATTGCAAGAAGAGGTTTCAAGAACGTGGAAGGGCTGGACAGATCTCACTATCTTATCCAGAGAGCAAAGAACACTGCAAAAAAAGAGGGCCTGAACATACGTTTCAAGGAAGGAGATGCGCGTAAAACACCTTACTCGACAGATACGTTCGATGCAGTGTTGCTGCTGGGGAACAGCTTTGGTTACTTCGAAACATCAGAAGAGGATCTACGGGTGCTTAATGAAGTAAAAAGGGTGCTCAAGCCCTGGGGAAAGATACTGCTGGACGTGACCGATGGTGCATACCTTAAAGGAAATTATCAACCTAGATCATGGGAATGGATAGATAAGCACAATTTTGTCTGCAGGGAGCGTTCTCTATCTCTGGATTCCCAGAAATTGATATCCAGGGAGGTAATAGTCAATGATGAACAAGGCGTCATTGCCGACCAGTTCTATGCTGAAAGGCTTTATACACAGGAGTCGCTTAAGGAACTCCTGAAAAAAGCTGATTTCAGTGATGTTGAGATCATTGATTCCATTGGGTCCCGCAGTAAAAGAAACCAGGACCTTGGCATGATGGAGAAGCGTATAATGATCACAGCAACGCTGCGTAAGGAATGGACAGAACCAAAAAAGAAAGTCTATGCAGCTCAAAAAGATGTAGTGGTAGTCTTCGGCGACCCCTCCAAGAAAGACTTCCTTAAACCATGCGGTGTTTTCGATGATGACGATCTGTACACCATAGACCAGCTAAAAGGTGCTCTTAAGGAAAGGAAGGAATATTCTTTCAGGTTCCTGGACAACCACGACACTCTGATACAGGATCTGCAACGTCTTAAGGGAAAAGTGGATTTTGTTTTAAATCTTTGCGATGAAGGCTACTGCAACGATCCACAGAAAGAACTGCATGTACCGGCTCTGCTTGAAATGATGGGTATACCTTACACTGGTTCAGGACCGCAATGTCTTGCCTTCTGTTATGATAAAGCTCTGGTAAGGGGTATTGCCAAAGATCTTGGAGTGCCTGTTGCCGAAGGAATAGTCATTAAGGCAGAGGATGTTCTGTTCGAAGTTCCTATGCAGTTCCCGGTAATAGTCAAACCGAACTTTGGAGATTCTAGTTTCGGCCTCAATCAGCATAGCGTAAGTCATAACCGTGACGAGGTTGTGAGGGCGATATATGACATACGAGAGGGGCTGGGTTATGACAAACCCATCCTTGTTGAGGAGTTCCTCACAGGTAAGGACCTGAGCATAGGCATCATAGGCAATCCTCCGGAGGACTATACAGTGCTGCCTATTACTGAAGAGGATTATTCCGCACTTCCTTCTGACTTACCCAGAGTATGTGGATATGAAGCAAAATGGATCCCTGATTCCCCATACTGGAAGGTCCGTTCCATTGCTGCTGGCATACCCAGAGAAACAGAGGAGTTCATAGTGGAATGCAGCCTGAAAATGATCAGAAGGCTTGAGTGCAGGGATTATACGCGTCTTGACTGGAGAATGGATGCAGCTGGCAATCCAAAACTGCTGGAGGTGAATCCCAACCCCGGATGGTGCTGGGACGGCCACCTAGCTAAAATGGCAGCTCTCGCGGGCATGTCGTATTCGGAAATGATTGCCAGGATCCTCAATAGTGCAGATGAGAGGCTAACAGGAGCAGAATATATCAAGCGTTCAGGACCTGTTCCGGAAATTAATTTCAAGCTATGTTAGAAGAAGCACATGGAAGGAAGTTCCGCTTTCACCGTCACTATTGGCCCATATTTCTCCACCATGGGCCTCTACAATATTTTTGCTGATGTGCAGGCCTATGCCCAGTCCGCCGAATACGCGAGTAGAAGAACTATCAACCTGATAGAACCTTTCGAACACTTCAGCAAGCTTGTCCTTGGGTATCCCTATACCTGTGTCGCTTACGGTCACATGCAGATATCTATCCTCTTTTCTAAGGCTCACTTTTATCTCACCGCCATAGGGAGTGAATTTTATAGAATTTTCCAGCAAGTTGATGACAACTCTCTCAAGTGCGTTCCTGTCGCCATTTATCATGGGCAGGTCTTCTTGTATGTCCTGTTGGAGAATGATCCCTTTTTGATCCATCTGTAACGAAAGGTCTGTGATGATATTGCTGAGCATATCTGCAAACTGGAAAATTGTCATATCGTAGTTAACATCTGAACTTCTTATTCTGTTCATATGTAAGATGGAATCTACGAGTCGGTTTAATCTTTTTGCATTTCTTAAAACCGCATTGATCGCTTTTTTCTGATCTTCAGTGATATCGCCCAAAAGTCCTGAATTCAAAGCGTCACTGAAACCCATTATAGAAATAAGAGGAGTACGAAGTTCATGGTTCACATTGGCTATGAACTCATCTTTCATCCTGTCCAGGGACTTGAGCTCCTCATTAGCTTTTTCCAGTTCTGCTGCATATCTTCTGAGTCTTCCCTCTGACTCCTTGCGCTCGGTGATATCCAGCATAACACCTATGATACCTGCAACATCTCCTTTTGGATCGTTGAACGTTGATTTACTGAATAAGTAATAACGCAGCTTTCCGTCAGCACAGTGTACTCTGGACTCATAGAACTGGGTACCATGTTGTTGTATAAGTTCAAGATCATGTGCTTTGTAGATACCAGCAAGGTGTTGAGGAATATGTGCCTGCAGCTCATGCATTGTCCTGCCTACAATATATTCTCTGGGAAGACCGATTATAGATTCTGCAAAAATACTGTTACACCCGGTATATCTCCCCTCCGTGTCCTTATAGAATACCGGGTGTGGAATAGTATCTAGCATTGTTTCCAAGAAATGAAGATGTCCCTTGATCGTATCTTCAATCTTTTTGCGCTCAGTGATATCTGATGCAAAGGCGATCAAGAAATCCATTTCATTGAAACTGAAATGGTCCAGATTTATCTCTACCGGAAACTCGCTTCCGTTCTTTCTTTTGAACATGACCTCAAATCTTATAGTACCCTGTTTCTTTGTATGTTCCACAGCATTCTCAAAAGCACCACAAAGAGGAGCAGATATTAGATGTGAGCTTACATTATTCACATCCATTTGCAACAGCTCTTCTCTGGAATAGCCCGTAGCTGCACAGGTTGCATCATTGACATCTATGAACCAGCCATCCGTACCGATCCAGAAAGTAGGGGTGCTGGAACGCTCAACTGAAAAACTTGTAAAAGCCAGTTTTTCCTCCACCTTTTTCAGTTCTGTTACATCGGTACAGAAAATGAGGAATTTGTTATCATAGGTACAGACAATGTCTATTATCGTGGGATATTGTGTCCCGTCCTTCCTACAGATGTTCATTCCCTTTCTTCCGGAACCATTGGCAGCAACATCACTGAACAATAAAGGAACATATTCTCTTTCCCCGGCAACTATGATCTTTTCAAATGAAGATGATAGTAGTTCCTTTTCGCTGTATCCGCTAAATCTGCATGCTTCTTTATTAACTTCTATAAGTTTCCCACCTATATCTGATACAAATATGCAAATCGGGGCACTATCCACATAAGTATGATACTTTTTTTCACTTTCCTGAAGTTTATTCTTAGCTTTCAAAAAGTCAGTGATATCTTCAGCAGAGGCCAGAATACCACTGAAATTACCTGCATCATCATTCAGAATAACACTGTTCCAGGCCACTGTTCTGATATCACCGTTCTTTGTGAGCACACCGTTGACATAATACTCTGGAGATGGAGGATCCATGGCAACTATAGTATTTATGTAATCACGCAATCTTCTTTGATCTGTTTCCGGAACGAACGTTTCTACCCAATCCTTTTCCAAAACCTCTTCAGCAGCATATCCCAGCAACTCTGTTCCTTTTCTATTGATAAGGACCACTTTTCCATGAGTGTCGAGTACAAGTATCATGACGCCTGCAATGTCCAGGTATCTCTGGGCCATATCGCGTTCCTTCCTAAGCATCTGGTATGCTCGTTTGCGCTTCAAAGCACTGGATATGTTCTCGCCTACTATCTGCAGCAGTGCAATGGAATCTTCCTGCCACAAAAGTTTCTCTTTGGCATAATCCAGGAGTATGCATTCTGAGAGGTGGTTCTCTGAGAACACTGGATAGAAAATGAGGGCAGATGCATTGAAGAATCTGATCAGTTCTTTTTCTTTTTTTGCCTCAGGGGGCAGCAAGTCAGCATCAGGGATGAAGACTGTCTGGTTATCCAGCAATTTTCCATATAGCCACGGAATGCTTTCCACAGGTATTTTACAAAGGAAACTTTTG
>JAHFZE010000087.1 GCA_020854785.1 Methanomethylovorans sp. | reverse complement strand
GGAAACCTTGGACATGTGAGCAACGATCTCACTTAAAGGCCGTTCGACCTGTATGGTGCGTCGGGGTATACCGTACTTTTCATTGTGCCTTGCTACTGTTTCAAGCATAATGTTCTGTAATTGTACAACATCCAGCTTTTCCGAGGGAGAAAGTTTTTCGAAATCTTCCATTATCTTCCTTATTCGGTCCCTATCCTTTTCGTCTACCTCTAATTCGGAAATGGGATGCTTAATGTGCTCCTCCACTCTATCACCATTATAGTGTACACTTCATAGATTAAAAAACTTAACTATAAATTTAGAGAGCAATATAAAAATAGGTGCTAATTAAAAAAGATCAGGAAAGGGTGAGCATTATACCCATTTCCTTCAAGGTCTCTGAAACTTCATTGAATGATACGAACATTTCCTTGCGATGCAGATCAATGTCTTTTACCCGAGGTTCAGATTCAAACCAGATCTCTTTTTCAGTCTGCCCGCGAGTAACACTAACACATGCTAGCATATCGGATTTTGTCAGCCTGTATACTGAATCAAAACCTGAAGGAGTAACCCATTCATGATGCTTCCCCGTGATATCCTTGACGAATTTGTTCCAATTGACCGTAGCAGAAGCTTCCAGAATAAGATATAAATGAGCACGGTCTCCAGTTATTTCTTCTGTCATGACCTTTAACATCTTCTTGTACTCCGGATCTGCCTGATCCACAACGATCTTTTCTTCAAGCTTCATGGCAGCGTCCTTGAAGAAGGGAGCAAGATTAACTGTTTCCGATGGTTTCGTAGCCAGGGAAACACCAAAGAAAGCTATGCCACTGAGGGTCATACCAGCTATAACACCATGATTAGAGAGCACTGGATGTATGGAATCCAGATAAGCTGGGGCAAAGGCTGGGGTATTAGCCAGATCGATAATAGTAAGAGCTACCTGAGCAACAAAGCCCACTATCAGGCCGGCAAGTGCACCTTCCTTTGTAGCTCTTTTCCAGTAAAGCCCTCCCATCATGGGGAAGAAATATGCAGCACTGGCAATGAAAGTGGCTATGTGGATGGCATCAAGAATACCATCAATGTAGAAGGAGCCAATGGTAGCACCTGCAACTACTATTAGTACGCTCACCCTGTTGATAGCGAGCATCTCCTTCATAGTTGCATCGGGCTTAATGTACCTCTGATAAATGTCACGGGAGAGACATGAACCACCGGAAGTTGCAAAAGTATCTGTTGAGGACATTGCAGCAGCTGCCAGACCTACACCTGCCAGACCTATAAGAAGAGGAGAGAAATGCTCAAAGATATAAACAAGCAGTGCAGGTTCTGCCTGGGCCATTGCACCCATCCCTATCTCTGCGAAAGATGCCGGAATGTCGGGGTACACATGGTTCAACCCAATAGCAATGATTGTACAGGCCACACCGAACACCAGGAAGATAAGGAATGAGCCCAGGATCATACCGTTCCTTGCCGATCTTTCATCCTTTGCAGCCCAAACCCTTTGCCAGGGATCCTGTTCTGTGATCCAGCCGGGGATGATAGCAAAGATGAATATCATTACTGCAATTATACCAATGCTGAACGGGTTCCACCAGTCTGCAGGGACATCAGAGACAAGTTCCGAGAAGGTCATGACCGAAGATGCATCGGCAGAAGTAGCTGAACCAGTGACAGCAAAGACCATCGCGAGAGCGAAACCTGCAAGGAAAAGGAACTGTATCACATCGGTCCATATAACAGCAGAAAGCCCTCCAAGTGTCACATATACAGAAACGGCCAATGCAACAATAGCTGCTGCGTATATCGGGGGAAAACCAAAGAAGATCTCAAGGACCATGGCAAAACCTTTGATATCTGCCACTGCAAAAAGGATCATCACAACAGTGATAATAAGAGCCACAGGACCTCTTATAGAACTGCTGTATCTTTGCTCAAGCAGCTCTGGCTGAGTGATGGCTGGAAGATGTTTGATCTTACCCACCAACAATGCTATCAACAACAAGGCAAGGATATTAGGCGCCACGAAACTCCAGATAGAACCCATGCCCAGCAGCATGTAAAGACCAATAACCGCAAGAATGCCGCCAGCGGTCATCCAAGATGCTGCTGCAGAAAAACCAATTCCAATGAAGTTGATCCTGCGTCCTGCAAGCCAGAAATCCGTGACAGATTTCTGCCTCTTAGTGAATTTCCAGCCGATAGCCACCAGTATGAGGATATAGGCTGCAAGCAACACCATAAACAAACCATATGAATTCATAATTACTACCTCGCTTTAATCTATTATAATTGATTTATCTTTCCGATTTTTCTAATATGTAATAACTTCTTAATTGAGTTATAGAGTGATTGTAGACATTTTCTCTGGGGTTGTATTTAAATCTTTCAAAAAAATCCTCTTTACAAAAAGACAAGTTTAGTTGATTTAACATGAGACTAACGATCAAATTTTTAGATTCCGGGAAATAAAGCTCTGTACTATCCTGACCCAATATATATCTCTCATCAGTGTCAATTATGTTGCATGACCCTTGAACCGGTCCACATAAAAGCCATATCCGAACTTGCAGATCGTATTGACAGATGCCTGAAACCGGAAAAGATGGAAAAAGATGAAACCGGCAGTGTAATAGATATATTAGAAAGACTCAAGGAGTTGAAACACAATGGACAGGTAGTGCTCAAGTCCATCGGAAGGTTAAAAAGAGGAAGAGTAAGCATAGAGAAGATGGCTCTGAGCCAGGATCCTTTTCCTGTTACCTATTCATGCGACAGCGGGAGCACAACCACAAGGTCCTTTGATAATGGCCTTTACGTGGATTTCTGTCATTGTGCCATGGCCTCAACACCTACTGACCTGGAACTCCACAACAGGAGGACAATAGTTGCTGCCACTTATACCCCCAGTTATAGTGTAAATATCGACATCACTGACAATTGGGAGATAGTTGATCACGGAGCGAGCCGTTGCCAGATCATTCGCATAGCACCAGGCCTTCTGAGCAAACGCATCGACAGGATAGTACATGACATAGCCCTGTACCTCTCTGAATCAGAACACATCCTGTGGTTGCAGGATGAACTTGACCCCCGGGGATTTTTTATTATGGACGGACCTATCTATCCAAAGCATCTCATGTACTGGATGGTAGTGGGATCAGAGGATGTAAACCTGCTTTACGATCCTCATACAGAACGCATCCTTCAAAACTATATAAAAATCGTGGAACATCACATTGACAAAAAATTTCCTTATATTGGTTTTGTAAAGAATCCCGAGGACATGCAGATCATGCAGACCCTAAGGAAAGAAGGCATTAAAGACCTACCCTGGGTAATGGATGCACAGTTCTTCAAAAACCTGCTTTCTCTCCCGTGGGACAGGGAAGAAAAAAGCATAAGCAATCGGTACATAACTTACACTAACTGGTTCATGCAGCCCAATCAGTTCTACGAAAGGATACTTGGAACCACATCGCCTTTGGTCAAAGAGAAACTAAGGGCAAAGCATCCACGTGAATACTATTCACTAACGTTTTTTGTGGTATACGTCCCTTCAAAGAACCTGCTATTTAAGATAGAAGCTCCATACGGACTTACCCGGGACGAAAGGATAAGGGATATCATTACAAGGAAGGTGCTGTATGATATCGCAGTAAGCGAGATACCGAACACACTGAAGAAAGCAGACTCCATTGCAAAGATACAGGTATCGGAAAGGAAACAAATTGTCGACAGGTTCAGGTACTCCCGGGTAGATACCAGCTACAACGAGACAAGATGGGGCGAATACGATGAGAATGGATAAAGATATACTTGCCTATGTTTCTTCAGGGAAAACAGACAGTAGAAATGTTGCCGAAACTGGGGAAACAACTATTGAGGAGAAGTTCAGCTTCGAAGAATATGAGGTCCCTGAAGAGAGTTATCCTTATACAAAAGACGATACAGAAGAAGCATTTGGTATCATAACCACAGGTATAGAGCCTCTGGAGATAACTGAATCAGGAGCAACTATTACAGGATACATCAACACGGAAAAAAGAGGAAATGTACGGCTTGGAACGTATGTGATCGTACCCTACGGTGAAGAGGATCTGTTTGCCCGTATATGGAAAATGCAGTACAAACAGGAGTATGCAGTAGATGATGCCACGGAGATACACTCTCGCAGGATGCTAAGGTCCAACACTACAGATGAAGTAGATTACAAGTTCCTGGCTTACCTGGACCCGATATGTATCCTTTATTCTAAAGGCAATGGATCATTGGCCCGGCGTATGAGCGACCGCATACCCCGACCCAACACCTCCATATTGCCCGTTAAAGATAAGCTTAAGATCCAGACAGGGCTTAACATTCCCAGAGAAGGCATCTTCCTGGGGCATCTGAGCGTAGGGGGCGAGGTGGTAAAGACCCATGCGGTACCTCCTAATGTACCATATTACCTGCGTAATGACTATTCTATGGGTGATCCTCTTGTGTTCAGGCACATGCTGGTATGTGGCAGCACAGGAACAGGTAAAACATTCCTTACAAAGAATGTCCTAAGACAGTTCATGGCACAAGAGAACCGCTACAATGTGAGGGGAACAGGTGCCAGAAAAAACCCCTGCCTTGTGATACTTGACCCGCAGGATGAGTATTCCCAGATGTTAGAGGATAATCCTGAACTTACAGCAGATGCTGAGTTCAGTTTCAGGTCTGAGAAAGTGTATTTTGGAGGATGTGCCAATACCCGCACCTTGGTGGCAAAGGTGGATGGTCAGTCATATAATGGCCGCTCTAGAGCACAACAAATGGAATTTACCATACCTTTCGAGATGGTGAAGAATAATTCCTGGCTCATGGCGCCGGTAGGCATGACGGAACTCCAATACCAGGGTGTGGAATTGCTTCTGGATGATTTCTTCAAAATGGCTGGAGATCACACATATGATCGCTTTTTGGACCATATCAGCGACGATCTTACAAGAGACAATTATGTAGAAAGTGGTAAGATACACGAAGCTTCCTATGATGGCATAGTCCGCAGAGTAAGGGACAAGGCTCTTAGAAGGGTGTTCGACCAGCCTGCAAGACCCATAGACCAGATGTTGGAAGAGATAATAAAACCTGGACATGTGAGCGTGTTCCCTACTGAATACATCAGCAACACACGTATACGGGATCTGATAACCCTCACTTTGATGACGATAATAGTGGATAATAAATTAAGTACTAAGCTTAACACACCTGGAGAAACTGCCGTTAAGGAAACTCCCATTATCCTGGCTCTTGATGAAGCCCACAGGTATCTTGCCAGCACCTCAGGCGAGCACAGCAGGAGGATAGTGTCCAAGTTCGCAGAAGCCGCACGGCAGGGAAGGAAAGAAGGATTAGGACTGTTCCTTATCACCCAGGATCCTCAGGACATTGATGACATAGTGTTCAAACAGATCAACACACGCATCATACTTAACTTAACAAATGATGCTGCTATCGGGGCACTGAAGGTTAAAAAAGAGTATGAAAAGCGGATTCCATACCTGAAAAAAGGGCAGATGATAGTGCACAGTCCAGACAATAGCGACATGGTCGAAATAATGGGAGTGCAGGACTGCGTAGTGAAGCATATATAAACTCTTCACTATCGATAATTATTTTCCCCTACTAATAGATCAGATAATACATTCAAACCGAAATGTATATATTGAGCAAATACGTATGGAGGCATCACGTCAGTAAACAAGATGGGCCGGTAGCTTAGCCAGGCAGAGCGACGGACTCTTAATCCGTAGGCCAGGGGTTCAACTCCCTTCCGGCTCGCCAATCTATTTTTACTTCTTATAATTTTATCCTGTTCGTTTTTTATGATCTCCGAGTGAGAACCTTAAAATACATAGATCCTATGAACTTTCTATATTCACAAGGTGAACCGAATGCCAAAAGTAAGCGTGGAGATCCCTCAGGAGTTACTGGACGACCTGAACAGGCACGTAGGGGACGACAAGAAATTCGTTAACCAGTCAGATGCCATCAGGACAGCTATCCGCAAGATGCTGGACATGATGGACGAGATTGATAAAAGGCACGGCAGGGTGAAGGAATAGGAAAAATAAGGATTTTGTTATTCAAAGACTCTGAAGATACGCAATGCACTCTTCACCTTCTTGAAGGGTTGCCATTTCAGTTACAAGTCTGCCATTGTAGCCCTTAAGGCTTTCCATGACCTTTTTCCACTGCACTGTTCCCCTTCCCAGAGGCAGGTGTTCATCTGATCTTCCATGGTTATCATGTATGTGCATGTGCAGGATCTGGTCCTTGCAATTTTCGAGGAACTCATCTACAACCCCTGCAGTGTTAGCATGGCCTACATCCAGGGTCATGCCCACATTGTCCCTGTTGACTTCCTCAAGGGTCCTGAGCATCTCATCGGGGTATTTGCCGAATATCTTGGGCATTTCCGGCATATTCTCCACAGCTATCGTGATACCATACTCTGCGGCAGTGTCGCATACATCCTGGATGGACCCTATATGGGTCTGCCAGGCCCTTTCAGGAAACTGAGAACCGTAAGGAGAGAGGTAACCGGGATGCACCACCGCCAGCTCCACGATCTCATTTCCAAGTTCAAGGCAACGATACATCTGCCTTAATGCTTCATTGCGTATACCATCGTTAAGACCTGCCAGGTTCATATCCGAAAAAGGTAGATGCATTGTGATCTTCATATCTGTCGTATCCCGGATCTCACGGACCTTACCGAGATTCCCGTTATGCAGGGTATGGGAACCTTCCTGTACTATCTCCCAGCCGGTATATCCCATATCTTCAAGCTGGTAGACCCAGATAAAAGAATGTCCTGTATCTGCTCTGGAGGAAAAGCTCAGATTCCTTAATTTCATGTAGTTTCCACATCCTCTATATCCGGTTCGAAAAGTATCTTACCCTTTTCAGTGGGAGGAGTAAGCCATTCTATAAGCCTGT
>JAHFZE010000074.1 GCA_020854785.1 Methanomethylovorans sp. | reverse complement strand
CAGGATGTACGCTGGTGGGTGGAACATAAACTTCCCCTGCGCAAGGCGATTGATAAGAACGGCCGTATGACGAAGATCGCAGGTAAATATGCAGATATGACGATCACTGAATGTAAGGAAGCCGTCATAGCAGATCTGAAGGCAGAAGGTTACCTGTACGAGCAAAAGGAACTCGAACAGAATGTGGGAATGTGCTGGAGATGTGACACACCCATCGAGATCCTTTCTGAAAAGCAGTGGTTCGTTAAGATAGATACCAATGATGTCAAAAAAGCTGCCGATGAGATCAACTGGACACCTGAGCACATGAAGGTCAGACTCGAGAACTGGCTGGGTACCATGGAATGGGACTGGTGTATCTCCAGACAGCGTATATTTGCAACTCCCATACCTGTATGGTATTGTAAAGAATGTGGGGAAGTAATGGTGGCAAAGGAAGAATGGATGCCCATTGACCCAACCCAGGATTCACCTAAAGATCCATGCAGCAAATGCGGCAGCACTGATTTCGAGCCAGAGGAAGATGTACTGGACACATGGATGGATTCTTCTATTACCGTCCAGCATGTGACAGGCTGGCTCACAGACCATAAAAGCAGATTACCTGCCCAGTTAAGACCGCAGGGCCATGATATCATCCGGACGTGGGCATTCTATACTATCCTCCGGTCCATGGCACTTGCAGGCAAGCGCCCCTGGGATTCTATACTCGTGAATGGTATGGTGCTAGGAGAAGACGGCCACAAGATGAGCAAATCCCTGGGCAATATAATCTCTCCCGAAACGGTGATCGAGAACTACAGCGCTGATTCCTTCAGACAATGGGCAGCCATAGGAGGCGCACCGGGTTCTGATGTGATGTTCCGCTGGAAAGATGTAGTAGCTGCATCACGCTTTTTTTCGAAGATGTGGAGCATCTACAGGTTCTCTGTTTCCCACTTCAATGACCTGGACACATCCTATGTAACCACAAAAGAGGAACTTCATATTGTGGACAGATGGTTGTTCGACAAGTTGTACGACCTGATAACTTCAGTAACATTGAACATGGATGCTTGTCAGTTCGACGAGGCTTTTAAGGCCATCCGGGGTTTTGCCTGGGAAGTGGTGGCAGATAATTACATAGAACTCGTCAAATCCCGCCTGTATGGCACCAATGCAACGGACAGAAAAGCAGCACAACATACCCTATACGTAACAATAGAGGTACTTGCTAAATTGCTTGCTCCGTTCGCACCCTTCTTTGCAGAGGAAATGTACTCAAGAATTGGAAAAGGCAGTGTACATATGCAATCCTGGCCAAAGGCGAATGCATCATGGAAGGACGAAGAGGCCGATAAGGCCGGAGAACTTGTTAAAGAGATCGTGAGCAGTGTAAGGAGATATAAATCCGAGCATGGTATTGCCCTTAATGCCCCTTTGAAGAAACTTGAGATATATGGAGCGCTCACAGATGTCATCGACATAACCGGTGCAACGAACACACCAGTAGAAGTGATGACAGGAAACCCTGATTTTGAGCACGTGCCAGTGAATGTCAAGCCTAACATGGGAGTCATCGGCCCCAAATTCAAAGGCCAGGCAAAGGCAATAATCGATGCATTAACGGAAGCTAACCCGAAAAAGCTGGTAAGTGAGATGGAACAGAATGGGAAGATAAGCCTGCAGACCAGCAGTGGCATTGTAGAGCTGGCTCCTGAAAGTGTGGAGATAGAAAAAGAAGTGATCTCTGCCGGCAGAGCTGTTGATGTGCTGGATGTAAAGGGCATTCCTGTTGTAGTGATCAGGTGAGAAGGGAGAGCTTTACTCCCTTTACGTAATCTTTAATTGTGCTGCTGCATTATGATATAATCACTGGGAAAAAGCCAGGTGGTCCCTTGAAGATCAGAGGAAGGATACAACTTAGGAAATCTGCCAAGAATAAACTGCTCGATGACCTCAGATCCATTTATGGGGACACTGTAGTGCAGAAGATCGCATCGTACAAGTTCGAACATGCTGATGCAGGTGACACGTCGGTGATCCTAATAGATGGTAAAGTCCTATTATTTGCAGTTGACGATATCTATTTCCCCACAGTGAGAGGAGTTATGGAACTTGGCATCGAGAAGAATGTGGTGATAGTGGATTCAGGTGCCGTGCGCTTTGTAGTGAATGGCGCAGACATTATGAGCCCCGGCATAGTACGTGCCGATGAGAACATTCTTAAAGGCGATCCTGTGATCGTTAAAGAAGAGAAATATGGTAAACCTCTTGCCATTGGTAAAGCACTTGTCCCTGGGAATGCCATGGTTTCAGATTCTGGGAAAGCTGTGAGATCCCTGCATCACGTGGGTGATGATATATGGAATATAGAAGTGTAAGGTTACAGGCATAATCATTAAAATATATGGGTGTTCTTATAAATAATGAAGATGCTAAAGCAGTAGGAGATAATGTTAACTGGATCAGTCCAATAGTGAAATAAGTATTGTAATTTGATAAAGGGTGCATGTTATGGCAAAGTTAATGGATAAGTTTTTTGGCGCAACTAAAAGATCGTCTACCGGTGAAGATGATTTCACTGAGCTTGATCTGAGCAAATATGAAGAAGT
>JAHFZE010000327.1 GCA_020854785.1 Methanomethylovorans sp. | reverse complement strand
CCACCCAGCAGGTCTTTCATACTGTTTTTTCCTTCTGTCTTATTACCGCCGAAAAAGTAAACGAATTTGTTGTCTGCCACCAACTTTCCTCCCTGGGACCTGATGCATCAGTATAGTTAAATGGTTGGATTATGTATGGAATGCAGCACAATTGTTGTATTAATATTTAAGGTTGTGGTCATCAGTAAAAAATAATGGACCCCTGCAATATTATGTGCTTTTCATCTTTCAAGTTGGCTTTTTAGCTGATGGTATGTATTTATTTTCTTGATATCTGTTTTTTAACTTAGAAGAATAACTCCTCCTATATCTTTTAAATAAGATCATATTACTAAAAATTCAAAATAGTATTTTATACATGTTATTAGATAAAAATCAGCTGCAAGAAAAATGTTTAAATAGTATATCACACCAAATTTATAGTTAGTACAGTGGGATCGACTAATTAATACAAGGGGCGAGCGATTGGGCGATGATAACTCCTTTTATTGAGTGGGAACTTTGTATTTTTTTAAAAAATTGGGGTGCTTAGATGATCTTGTGTGAATGTGGGGAGTTCATAGAGACTGATATATTCAGAGATTACATGAAAACATCCTTAAATCCATCTACAAGGACAGTTGGTCATAGGAACTGTGGTCTAATGATCAATTTTGTAGATGAGAAAAGGCCAAAGAGATATTCTTCCAGAAAAGAACTGAAAATGCTTGCATGTAAATTTGCACAGAAAAATCTGCCTGTTGAAAATACTGCACAGTTCCTGCTTGCTGTAGAGAGGTTCAAGTCACAGGGAAGATTACAGGATCTGGAAATTTTGATGAATGCATATCATGAAGTTCTCAAAAAGTGCTGTGAGAACAAGAAAGAGTTAAGCTTTCATGATACCTTATGATGACAGTCTGGAACATCTGCTGGATGAGCTTTCAAGGATAGACCAGCTTATTAGGGTATGCCTTGAAAGAATGATGACAGTAGACCCTGTTCCTTCGGATGAGTTCATGGGTCTCTATATCTCAGAGACTGAAATACAAAATTTATATGAACTGCCAGCTTTTCTGGGTACTTTCAGATCTCTTACATATGAAAAAAAGGATGAGCTTGAGGTATTAAGAAAACACCTTGATGCTAAGATCGATGCAAGCCTGAAGCAAGGTACACAACTGCGGCTTCGAAAACTCATTGAACTGTTCAGCCTGGATCCATTTGAGATCGACGTTCTTTTGATCGGGCTTGCTCCGGAATTGGATCTGAAATATGAAAAAATATATTCCTATCTTCAGAATGACGTGACCCGAAAACGCCCCGGGATCGATCTGGTCATGAATCTGCTCTGCCCGACGATGGAAGCAAAATTAAGGTCAAGAACCTATTTTTCTCCCGCTTCGTCGCTGCTTAAAAATGATCTTATCCATCTTACAGGAGATAGACAGAATGGCCAATTACCCCTTATATCCAGCTTCATCAAAGTTGATGAGAGAATAATCGGCTTTTTACTGGGGTCTGACCAGCCTGACAGGAAAGTTAGGAGATCTTCACACTTAGTTAACCCTGAAAGTTCTTTTGATGACCTTATTCTTCCTGCTGACCTCAAAGGCAGGCTGAAGGACATGATAACATGGCATGTTCAGAATAGTTCTCCCTTGAAGTTCCTGTTCACTGGAGCTAATGGCAGTGGAAAAATGAGTGCAGCAAAAGCAGCCTGCAGGATAGCAGGGATGGACATGCTTGTAGTTGATACAAAGTCCCTGTTCAAAGACACCTCTTCTCAGTCCTCAGAAACAGCCGCTCTCATACTACGAGAAGCATTGCTTCAAAATTCTGCATTGTATCTCGAGAATTTCGATGTGTTGTTCGAAGATCAGGGGTCTTTGGCTTTCAGAGAATCGGAAATTCAGATAAGATATCTGATCCAGGTCTTAATGGCTTTCCCTAACTGGTTGTTCTTAGCTGGAACGAAACCGTTGGAGTGCAGTGAGGGATTGAAAGAAGAGCTCATAAACAATGGGTTTATACATTTTTCCTTTCCCTTGCCTTCATATCCGCTGCGTAAACAAGTATGGGAGAATGCTCTGGAAGGTTACAACGTAGCCGTCAATGTGGATACGAGCATTCTTGCAAACAAATTCCAGCTCAGTGGTGGTAGAATAAAAGATGCTGTCTTCACAGCACATACATTTGCGAAGTTGAAGGACCCTTCTGATCCTATCTTATCGATGGAAGACCTTTACGAGGGCTGCAGGCTCCAGTCCAATCAAAAAATAAGTTCTCTTGCCATAAAGATCGATCCACATTATACCTGGAAAGATATAGTTCTCCCAAAAGATACAAAATCGCAGTTAAAAGAAGTCTGTGGTTTTATCAGGCACAGAGGAAAAGTATACTCCGACTGGGGCTTCGAAAAGAAACTTTCTCTGGGAAAGGGGTTGAATGTTCTTTTCTCCGGGCCATCCGGAACCGGGAAGACCATGGCTGCGGAGATCGTTGCAAATGCGGTGGACCTGGACCTCTATAAGATCGATCTCTCAAATGTGGTCAGCAAGTATATTGGAGAAACCGAAAAAAACCTGGAAAAGATTTTCAATGAAGCTCAAACCAGCAATGCAATCCTTTTTTTTGATGAAGCGGATGCACTTTTTGGAAAGAGATCGGAAGTTAAGGATGCTCATGATCGGTATGCGAACATTGAAATTGCCTATCTGCTCCAGAAAATGGAGGAACACGTAGGAACGGCGATCCTTGCAAGTAATTTCCGAAAAAATATAGACGATGCATTCCTACGCAGGCTGCATTTCACTATCGAATTTCCACTCCCCGATGACATATCTAGGGAAATGATCTGGCGGGGCACATTTCCGGCTGAAACTCCCCTTGGAGATGATGTAGACTTCGCTTTCCTGTCAAAGTTCAAGTTCACCGGAGGGAACATTAAAAATATAGCACTTGCCGCAGCCTTTCTGGCTGCTGGAAGCTCAGGTATTGTGGGAATGGAACACCTGATCAAAGCTACAAAAAGGGAACTGCAAAAGATCGGGAAGCTTTTTACTGAGGCTGATTTCGGAGAGTATTCCCGGTGGATCAAGCAATCAGGAGAAAAGGACAATGTCTGATTACGGAGCTATAGCCAATGTCAGCGAAACATTGATAGGAATATTAAGGGATAACATGGAAGACCTGATCCCTAGGGATTCGATTATTCTGGCTTCTCCGGGAGAGATAGACACTAAAGACAATGTTCGACTATCTCTATTCTTATACCAGATACTTGAAAATGCCCATTTAAAGAACCAGGAGATGCAAGTGACATATCCGTCAAAGGTTACATTACCTCCACAATTTCTTGAATTATATTACATGCTGACATCTCATGTATCTTCCGGGGAACAGGATAAAACTGAAAAGGCACTGGAAGAACACAGGGTTTTGGGGAGAGCTCTGCAGGTTCTCCATGAGAATTCTATCCTGGGCGGATCGCTTTTGAAGGGAAACCTTGACAGAAGCGATGAATTGCACATAACGCTAACATCTCCCACTCTGGATGACCTTACTAAGATATGGACCACCTTTGCGGGCAGACCCTTCAGATCCTCAGTTTGCTATGTGGTAACTCCGGTGAGGATAGATTCAGCCCGGGAGATGAGTGTTCAGAGAGTGATATCCAAAGAGCTGTATTACATGCAGATGGTGACGAAGAAAGAAGGCTGATAACATGGCTTTTTCCACACCTCATGAGACCGGTCAGTATATTGCATATCTGGACCTTGTGATAACAACCACACTTTCTTTTGCAGTTCAGCTGATCGATGATTTTACAAACAAAGAACCTATTGGCAGCATTCAGGTTAAGGTAAAGGAAACAGACAAAAAAGCCATGAAAAACACAAGCGGTTATTATCTCTTTACGGACCTTAAAGCTGGAACCTACACTGTGAGAGTTGACTCAGATCTGTATTTCTCAGAGGAAATGACTGTTGATATTTCATCTTTTCCCGATCAGAAGAATCCAATAAGTGAGATTATCCTTATACCAAGACCTGTTTATCCTTTTTCCCAAAATGCGACACTTATAAGGGGTGTTGTCAGGGATGCAGCAAAAGCACCCGTAAAAGGTGCTCAGTTGAGGGTAATAGGCAGAGATATGGAAACCATAAGCGATGAGAATGGAAGTTTTGTTTTTTATTTGAGCGGCATTGAAAATGAAGAGGAGGTAATCATTGAGAGTAAAAAAAATGGGAATACCAGAACAATTAACATTGCTGCAAAAGAGTTTCAAACTGTTTCAGCGGGGGTTATCTCTCTTCCCTGATGAAGTACCTGATCCAGATATTCTGGAGTAGGAATTTCGAATTATAATTCATAATTGTTTTTGTTTTCATGATAACATTTAGATTAGTTGCAGGTCAGAAAAAGATATTTCAATAGCACTATAAATTGATAAGGAGGAGAACATCATTCCAGAGTATTTAACACCAGGAGTATATATAGAAGAGTTTGAGATAGGTGCCAGGCCGATCGAAGGAGTGAGTACAAGTACAGTGGGTTTCCTTGGTCTTACAGAGCGTGGGCCCACGATCCCGCCGAAACTTGTCACAAGCTGGACCCAGTTTATGAGGGTCTACGGCGGGTATGCTGAAGGTGCTTACCTTCCATATGCGGTAGAGGGTTTTTTTGGTAATGGAGGTAAACGTTGTTATATTGCGCGGGTTGTTCACCGGAAGGACGGAAGCAACGATGAAGGAGCAGTAGCGGCTAGTTTAACCAAAGACGGAGTTACTTTCAAGGCAGTTGGAGAAGGGATCTGGGGTAAGAGGATTGCTATAAAGGTTGAAACTTCTTCAAATGCTAATGCTGATCCGGCGTCTGATGGGACAAAAACCTTTAAACTGACAATAGTGTACTGGAAGGAAGCTAATTTTAAGAAAGACATCTTAGAAGTTCTTACCACTGATTCAGAAATGGATATTGCGAGGAAATTAAGGGAACTGCTTGAAAAGGCAGATTATCTCGAAACATTCGACAACCTTTCAACAGATCCAACATCATCAGACCACTTCATTAAAAAGCTAGGGGACCCACTGAACAATCTTTCAAATCTTTTGGTCCTTAGTGGTTCTGGAAGGCCTTCAGACACAGACATAGATAAATTCTATTTCGAAGCCCTAGATGGAGGCAGTGATGGAACATCGTCATTAAAAAGACGCGACTTCCTTGGAGATCCCGCAGCAGTTCCGGGAACAAAAGAAGGGCTTACTGCTTTAGGGGATATCGATGAAATATCCATTCTCTGTGCCCCGGATCTGCATCAACTTCCTTTCGATTCGGATGGGAAGATTTTCATGAACGATCTTCTCACCCAGTGCGAAAACCTCAAAGACAGGTTTGCTGTCCTTGATGTGGGTAAAAACAAGCCCAACGTTTCAGGTCTGACAATTACAAGTACGGTCGGCAGGCAATCCAAATACGGAGCTATCTACTATCCCTGGTTAAAGGTGTATGACCCCTTGAGCCGGCAGATCAGGCAGATCCCCCCGGGTGGGCATGTTGCAGGGATCTATGCCCGCAGTGATATCGAGCGCGGTGTGCATAAAGCTCCTGCAAATGAAGTGGTAAGGGGAGCGTTGGGGCTTGAATTCGATCTGACCAAAGATGAGCAGAGCATCCTGAATCCCAGAGGGATCAATGTGATCAGGAATTTCACTGATCGGGGTATACTCGTATGGGGTGCCAGGAATATCGTGCTTGACCCTCTCTGGAAATACATCAATGTCCGCCGTCTTTTCATATACATTGAGGAATCCATTGAAAAAGGCACTCAATGGGTTGTTTTCGAGCCGAACAACGAAAGGCTCTGGGCAAGGGTCAGGGCTACTATCACCCAATTCCTTACCACGGTCTGGAAGGATGGAGCCCTGATGGGTACAAAGCCCGAAGAAGCGTTCTTCGTGAAATGCGACAGGACAACCATGACACAGGACGATATTGACAATGGCAGGTTGATCTGTGTGATCGGCATAGCTCCTGTAAAACCTGCAGAATTCGTGATATTCCGTATAGCTCAGTGGGCAGGAGGGAGCGCAGCTACGGAATGAATGTCAGTTGCATTCCTGATAGACAAATGAATCATCGGAGGAAATAATAATGGCAAGACAGGATCCATACAGACAGTTCAGGTTCAGGGTTGAGATCGATGGGATAACCCAGGCGGGTTTTAGCGAGTGCACTTTTGCAGATACTACCACTGACCCTGTTGAATATAGGGAGGGGAATGAAATACCTGTATTCCGTAAGCTTTCAGGTTTAACCAAATACGGGAACATCACCCTTAAATGGGGGATCACAGATTCCATGGACCTTTATATTTGGAGGCAGCAGGTCATAGATACAGGTGCCCAGGATGCCAGGAGAAATATGTCCATCATACTTCTAGATGAAGCTGGAAATGACAGGGCGCGTTGGAACATTGCAAGTGCATGGCCAAGCAAATATGACCCTGTGGACTTCAGTGCCAAGGGCAATGAAGTTGCCATCGAGACACTGGAAATAGTGCATGAAGGCTTTAAGCGGGTTTCCTGATAATGTGGAGGTATGTCAGTGACATTCCAGACAGAATTTGAATTTACTTTACCCCGGGGATACGTGGATAAGGATGGGAATCTGCATAAAAATGGCATCATGCGCCTGGCCACGGCAGCCGATGAGATCCTTCCATTAAAGGATCCGAAGGTACAGGCAAACCCTGCATACCTCACTGTGATCCTGCTTTCAAGGGTGATCACAAAACTTGGGAATCTGGAGCACATCAGCACTAATACCATAGAGAATATCTTTGCTTCAGACCTTGCCTTCCTGCAGGACTTTTACAACAGAATTAACGAAGACGGCACATCTAAAATAAGGACCACATGTCCGAAATGTGGAGAGCAATTCGATATTGAGAGTGAGTTTCTGGGGGAATGAGAGGCTACCCCTCCGAGAGAATATACGAGGAGGTAGCCTTTATTGCATACTATTTCCACTGGTCCCTTGCAGAGATAATAGATCTGGAACACCGGGACCGGCATAAATGGTGCGAAGAGATCTCCAGGATCAATCAGCGCCTGGGTGAAGAAAAACAGCGGAGTATTATTGACATAGAATAACGTGTCTTGAAAATCATTAGATCTAATGGAGGTTAAAGGTGGCCACTGCAGGAAAAACAGATCCTTTCATGTCCTTTCGGTTTAGGATAGAGATCGATGGGATTACATTTGCCCAGATGTCCGAGGTTACGGGACTTCAGATAGAAACAGAGACCGAATCCTATGAGGAAGGAGGTGTCAACGATTTTGTGCATCAGCTTCCTAAGAGAACAAAGTATCAACACATTATTCTTAAGCGGGGAATCACCGAATTTGCCCAGATGTGGCAGTGGTATCAGGACGTAGTCAACGGAAAGTTCGAAAGGAGATCAGGAGCGATCATTTTGCTGGATGCTATGGGAGAGGATAAATGGCGCTGGAATTTTTTTTCTGCATACCCGGTTAAATGGAGCGGACCCGACCTTAAAGCTGACAGC
The DNA here is from genome assembly GCA_020854785.1 of Methanomethylovorans sp. Taxonomy (GTDB): domain Archaea; phylum Halobacteriota; class Methanosarcinia; order Methanosarcinales; family Methanosarcinaceae; genus Methanomethylovorans. The sequence continues at coordinate 5,302 of JAHFZE010000327.1, read as the reverse complement.
AATACAATTGCATTTGAAACAATTGAACTGGCTCATCATGGGATCAAGAAGGACAGTTGATGGATGGATATACAATGCTCACTTTGTCTAATCTGGAATTCCATAAAAGAATTATGGAAAAACACAGGGTTGGAAAAAGAAAATATATTCTTTTTCCAGCACTTGTTTACGATCAATTTTCTCCATGGCCTATCACTTTCCACAATAAAATGCATATGACTGTCCAACTGCGACAAATATTCCAAAGTTTTGCCAATAAGACTGTTACAGAGGCTTCAGCAATTAAGGATAACAGAGATCATGTAAAGGGATCAGCAATATCTTTTCCAAAAAAGATTTTTCAGTGGATACCTGTTGCCACTAAAGAAACAAAAAAGATATTTATTTCAAATGTAATGGGCTTGCCTTCAAGAAAGGCAATACCCAGCACTTTGAATGCTCCAGGTCGTTCTAATCCAAACTTTTTTTTTAGCACAGTTCTCAATAGGAATATCCTGAATGCAGGAAAGAGCGCCAGATCAAAAGATATTAAAAACAATGCTTTTCAGAACCCAGATAAATGGAAATCCCATTTAGTATCAGGGGATAAGATGTCTTTACCATCAGACATATCAAATTCGGATCTCACTGATATTGGTCGCTCTGGATGGAAAAAAAATTTGCTTATCCCTTCCCTCAGCTTGTCCGATGTTAACAGAAATATGCAGGTTCATCCGGCCCATAAGTATAAACCCGGCCTCCCTGATCCCAAGAATATCCTGAGAATTAACGGAACCAAAAGTTCTGCTGTCAGCAACGAGGCCATTGGTCCTCTGAACATACAGGCAAGCGATGTTTCAGGAGCAGGCAAAGAACTTGTTCTTCATGCTCCACCTGATATAGAGCATCTGATAGATCAGAAACTCGGAGAACTAAAAAGCTCCATGGCCTCCACAGAAGAAACAATGACGACACAATCTGCAACGATATATTCCAAAATAGAAACTGACCTTAAACGTCAGTTTAACATCGATCAGATCTCGGAACAAGTCTACAGGCAGATAGACCACCGGTTAAAGATCGAATGTGAAAGGAGGGGAATTCTGTAAATGGCAATAAATCCAAGATCGAAGAAAGGTTTTATTGAAATTTTAAGTGGGACCAATATAGGTAGACAGATAGAGATCCTCTATTTTCCGCCGGAATATTCCATTGAGAAGAGCAATACTTTTGCAGAGATCTCCATACCTGGCCTTGAAGCTCCTTATTTGCAGTACGTAAAAGGGAATGCAGGCAGTATTACGCTTGAAGCATTTTATGATACCTATGAGCAGGGAACCGATGTTCGGGACTTTACAAAACAGCTTTCTGATCTTATGAAGATCGACCCCGTAATCCATGCCCCTCCTACTCTGCTTTTTGCATGGGGCATGCCTTCACAGGAACCTTTCACCTGTGTCCTGGAAAGAGTGACCACGCGCTTTACAATGTTCAATTCAGATGGCATACCTGTCCGTGCAAGGCTTAGTATAACGCTTAAAGAGTTCAAGATCGGACTTAACGAGCGTGAAAGGAACAAGCAGTCCTCTGACAAGACTAAATTCTATGTAACAAAGCAGGGAGACAGTTTATGGTCGATAGCCTACAAAGAGTATGGAGATCCTGCACTGTGGCGGTATATTGCAGATGCAAATAAGATCCATGATCCCAGATCGCTTGAAACGGGAGCGGAACTGATCATTCCATCCGTGGAGTAAGAAATGGCAGATCTTCTAATAGGTTCGGAAATCTATGTTCCTGCTTTTATTGTGAAATGGGCGGATAATAACGAAACCATCCCAGGGGATGATCTAATTGGGATAGAGATCGATGAAGATCTGGACAGTCCTGCAATGTTCAAGATCTCTTGTAATGAACATTTTGATCTGACCACACAGCAATTCAAATGGCTGGACGACACACGTATTGATCCGGGTACCAAGCTTATGATCTTCTTTGGCTATGTTTCTGCACCTCAGAAGCAAGGAACAATGAGGGGTAAGATAAAAGCGCTATCACCCGGTTTTTTGTCAGGGGCCCCTCCTTCACTGGTCATAGAAGGTTACGATCTTTCCCATGACCTTCAAAAAAGACAGCATAAAGTAAAATGCGACAATGTGACCTATGCAGATGTGGCCAGGGAGATAGCTATGAAGAATGATCTGTCTGCTGCTGGTGTAGAAGGCGAGAAACTGATGATACATCCAAAGATAGAGAGAAAGGTCGATGAAATGGACTATGCCTTTGTACAGAGACTTGCAAAGAACATAGAATTTGAGTTCTTTGTAAGGGACAGAACTCTCTATTTCAGAAAACCAAAAGACGATCATGATGCAAATGTAAGTTTTGAGTTCCACAAGAATATAATCAGTTTCATTCCACGCATGAGCTCTGCAAGTCTGGTCTCTGAAGTGAGGATAACTGCATGGAGCGAAAAAGAAAAAAAGGCCATTTCAGAGGTTGTCCAGCTCAAGGATATTGAAACCAAGGTAGGGATCCCTGACCTTTCCGGGATTGTGGAGAAAGCCGGGGAGAAATCGAGCACGGTAAAATTGGAAGGGAGGGTTGTAAGTTCCAGAGAAGAAGCAAAGGCAATTGCTCTTTCTGAATTGAAAAAAAGGAACATGGGATTCATTACAGGAACTCTTGAATGTGCCGGGGATCCGCAGCTTCGGCCTGGCATGACGGTGAACATCAAGAAGGTGGGAAAACGGCTCTTCAGTGGAGTTTACTATGTTACGAAGGCGAGGCATGTGCTTGGGGAGGGCGGCTACAAAACGACCCTTGAAGTTCGAAGGTGTTTATAATGGGCCTTAATGAATTATTAAGCAGGGAAGAAAGCCAGCAGAACAGGAACATCTACGGAGTTGCTATTGGCATTGTAACAAATAATAGTGATCCGGATGGAAGGGGCAGGGTAAAGGTGAACCTGCCCTGGAGAGGTGAGAATGATGAAAGCTATTGGGCAAGGATAGCAAGTCCCATGGCTGGTAACGGAAGAGGGCTTGTCTTTTATCCGGAAGTAGGTGATGAAGTACTTGTGGCCTTTCAACATGGAGATGTAAACTATCCCTATGTTATCGGTGCTCTCTGGAACGGACAGGACAAACCACCTGAAACCAATGCCGATGGAAAGAACAACATCCGTAAGATAAGGTCCAGAAGCGGGCATGAGCTCATATTCAATGATGATGACAAAGCGAAGCAGGAAAAGATCGAGATACACACCAAAGGAGGACACAGGATAATCCTGGATGATTCCAGCGGCAAGGAAAAGATCGAAATTGTGGATAAGAGCGGAAAAAACAAAATTACTATTGACTCAGTACAGAATTCCATTGCAATGGAAAGTGCGATGAAGCTCACTATCAAGGCAAATATGGTGGAGATCGAGGGATCCACTTCCTTAACACTGAGATCCAATGCCACTTTAACCATCCAGGGGATGCCTGTAAAGATAAACTGAGGTTAATTTATGCCACCAGCAGCAAGAGTAGGGGATATTACATCACACGGAACTCCTTTAGGTCCGGGGCCCGGAAGTCCTAATGTATTGATAGGGGGTATGCCTGCCTGGAGAGCAAACGCTGATCTTCATAACTGTCCGCTTTCTTCAGGACCGGTACCTCATGTGGGAGGTGTTGTGATAGTAGGAAGTGTTACGGTGTTAATTAACAATCTACCTGCTGCCAGACAGGGAGATATAGTTACTGAGATCGGTCCACCGAACACTATTGTGATGGGGTGTCCCACAGTGCTGATCGGATAAAGGCAATAGCTGGGGCTGAAAGGTCAATATGCTTTTGTAAAAGGGGATCTGAAATGGGCAGGGAGTTTCTGGGAAAAGGATGGAAATTTCCATTCAATTTGAACCACAATGGGAAAGTGGCAGTTTCAAGCTTTGAGGATGATATTAAAGAGGCTATCCGGATCATCCTTGGGACCGCAAAAGGTGAGCGCGTCATGCGGCCTGATTTTGGGTGCGGCATAAATGAATACGTTTTCTGTTCAATGAATACACTGAACCTCCATCTTATAGAGCATGCTGTGCATGAGGCATTGACAAAATGGGAGCCACGCATTGAAGTGCTTGGTGTAAAGGCTGATACAAGGTCAGCAGAGGAGGGCAAGCTTCTGATAAACATTGATTACAAGGTTCGGACAACCAATACCCAATTCAACATGGTCTATCCTTTCTACATAAAAGAGGGGGTATGAGCCAATGACAGCACCCCCGATCAGCCAGATGAATTCGGAAACAACATTGGCAGAGATTAAGAAAAAGGCGCCATTTTACGTGCCTGAGTGGAACACCGAAGATGAAAGGGATTTTGGGATCAGCCTTTCAAGGATCTTTGCCGACATGACAGATGCCATCACCAGCAGGTTAAATGAAGCACCTCACAAGCATTTTTTATCTTTTCTTGAAATGCTCGATTCTTCACTGATCCCTGCAAATCCTGCAAGGGTACCGCTTACATTCATTCTCAGCGAAGGGGCTTCTGAAAATGTGCTGGTGGAGTCTTCAGTGCAGGCTTCTGGAGAAGGTCCTGATGGAAAGCCGGTTATCTTTGAGACGGAAACAAATATTATTGCAACGCCATCAAAGCTGGTTTCCGTTTATAGTGTGATAAAAGACAAAGACGAGATATTCGAGCATACAGAAGCCATAAACGGAACAGCGCCAGCAGAGCTTTTTACAGGAGATAGCTCCTTACAGGAACATGTTCTGTACATAGGAGATGCAAAGCTCTTCAACCTGAAAGAAGGCTATATCAATGTTATTTTTGATGGGATTGATGTGAACTTACTGAGTAAGCTCGAACAGGGTGACATTCGTGACCCCAAGGATCTTGTTGAGTGGAAATATGGAGCAGAGGTAAAGGAAAAGAAGGATGGAAAAGAAGTTGAAGCAATAAAATGGTGTCGTTTTGGGCGTGTTATAGCCGATACAACTGATAAAAATAAGTTAATAATAGAAAAATATCATTTTCTCGGCGAGTTTAAAGAAATAGAAACCGGAGCAGTGATTGCGGATATAGTACAGATCGACGGTATAGAGAACAGATGGATAAAATGCGAAATATGTGAGAACCAGATAGATAAGTTCAAGGACCTGAGCTTAACAGGACTTAAGGTCTCGGTTTCGCCTCTGAAGGTTTCCGTTAATAAAGGTGGATCTGTAAAAAAGGTGCAGGGAATAGGTGATGTATTCTATTCCAAACTTGCAGGGAACAATGTTGAAAATAAAATTGAGACTGTTGATGAACTATTAAAACTCAAT
>JAHFZE010000199.1 GCA_020854785.1 Methanomethylovorans sp. | reverse complement strand
TATACTCGGTCTAGAACTCCCTGAAGCACAAGGAAGCGTGATGACACAGTTGCTGCGCTAGGCTCAAACCCTAACGCAGGCCACGAAATGATTCGGAGAAACCTCTTTCAGCTGCGGAGTACGTTCTTTACACTCTTTGCAGCTTACGAAACAGCGGTTGACAAAGCGGCATTCGTCCTTTGGGTTAATCGGAGACGTAATCTCGCCTTTGAGCAACAGCTGAGGTCGTTCCTCGAGAATCTCGGGAATCGGAATTGCCGAAAGCAGCGCTTGCGTATAAGGATGCAGGGCATTATTGAATAATTCCTCGGTAGGAGCCTTTTCAACAATCTTGCCCAAGTACATCACCGCAATTTCGTCGGCGAAATGATTGACGACCGCAAGATCATGGGTAATGAACATATAGGAAAGACCGAGATTCTCCTGCAAGTCCTCTAGCAGGTTGAGAATCTGCGCCTGTATCGAGACATCGAGTGCCGACACCGGCTCGTCACAGACGATGAACTTCGGTTCCATCGCCAATGCACGGGCAATACCGATTCGCTGGCGTCTTCCGCCGTCAAGTTCGTGCGGATAGGTGTTAATCAGCCGCTGGGCAAGCCCTACCGTCTCCATCAATTCCAAGACCCGCTTTCTGATTTCTTCTTTGCCGGTACAAATGCGGTTTACCCTCACGACTTCTGTGAGTGTCTCGCTTATCGTATTGCGAGGATCTAATGACGAAAACGGATCTTGGAAAATAATCTGAAGATCCTTTCGGATTTTTTTCATCTCTCTACGGGTACATTTCGTAATATCTTTTCCATCGAGTACGATACTACCGGAAGTGGGTTCCACCAGACGCAGTATCGTGCGGCCAAGGGTGGTTTTCCCACAACCGGACTCTCCTACGATACCTAATGTCTTCCCTCGTTCGATGGAAAAATTGACTCCGTCGACTGCATGGAGCATCCCGCGTGATGTTTTAAAGTATTTTTTTAGGTCTTGTACTTCAAGAATCGTATTTGACACAGTATTACTCCATCCTTATTTCTTTTGTGGCCGATCAATAGCAAATCCGGATCTTGCGTACGCACTGCATGCAACCGTATGAGTATCCGAGAATTGATGCACAATAGGCTGGGCGCTGAAGCACTCATCTTTGGCATACTTGCACCGTGGTGCAAACGAGCATCCGACCGGAAGATTTGACGGATCGGGCATCAGGCCGGGAATCGGTTTTAGTCTGGCAGAACGGTTGAGAATATTGGGCAGAGAGTTAAACAGTCCTTCGGTGTAGGGATGCTTCGTGCGATTGAAGACTTCTACCAATGTACCTGTCTCAACGATTCGCCCGGCATACATAACCGCCACTTCATCGCATACATCTGCAATAATACCCAAATCGTGGGTAATCATGATCATCGACATCTGGCGCTCGTCGCGTAATTTTTTCATCATGCTCAATACCTGAGCCTGAATCGTTACATCAAGCGCGGTAGTCGGTTCATCGGCAATCAGTACCTCTGGATTACAAGCTAGTGCAATGGCGATTACCACGCGCTGTTTCATGCCCCCCGAGAATTGATGAGGATACTCGCCTTCTCGGCTGGCGGGAATGCCTACCAGCTCGAGCATGTGTTCGGCTTTTTTCTTAGCCTCCGATGAAGAAACTTCTTGATGCAGCAAGATGGTATCGGCAATCTGTTGTCCGACAGTGAATACCGGATTCAGAGAGGTCATCGGATCTTGGAAAATCATGGCGATGTCGTTTCCACGGTATTTCTCAAGCTGTTGGGTAGTCATCGTCGAGACTTCCTGGCCGCAGACTTCTATCTTTTTGCTTTCGACTTTTCCGGGATGTGGAACAAGGCGCAGCAAAGAGAGGGCTGTGGTAGTTTTACCCGCACCGGTTTCTCCAACAAATCCAAGGGTGTGACCCTTTTTAAGCGTAAAGCTGATGCCGTTTACGGCACTGACGGTCTCGGCCTCCAACTCAAATCTCACTTGAAGATCTTCAACAACGAGAACCGGTTCTCCTAAGGCTTTTTTATCTTCCATGGTGTACCCACTTACTTCTTTAGTTTGGGATCGATTGCATCCCTAAGCCCGTCTCCCAACAGATTGAAAGCCAAGACGGTAATTAAAATTGCCAGACCCGGGAAAATCGTCAGGTAGGATGCGGTACGTACATACTGTCTGCCGAGCGAGAGCATGCTGCCCCATTCCGGTGCCGGAGCAGGCACTCCCAGACCGAGGAAGCTGAGACTTGATGCAGCGATAATCGCCGAGGCAATTCGCAGCGTAGCCTGTACGATAATAGGAGAAAGGCAATTGGGTAATACGTGAAAAGCGATGATTCTGAACTCGGATATGCCAGTAGCGTGAAGTGCTTCGATATATTCCTGATTGCGTACCGTTAATACTGATGCGCGGGTAATACGCACGAACTGAGGTACGCTGGTGATACCGATAGCCAGCATTAGGTTAAAGGTCGTAGCTCCCAATGCCGATACGATGACTATTCCCATCAGGATAGAAGGAACTGCTGATACTACATCGTTGATACGCATGATGATATCTTCGGCGATTCCGCAATAGTATCCTGCAATTGCTCCGAAAATCACGCCGATACCCAACCCAATGAGTGTTGCCACAACTCCAACCGAAACGGAAAACCTTGATCCGTACAATATACGCGATAATATATCCCGACCAAGATCGTCTGTTCCAAACGGATGTTCCCAACTTGGTCTGAGAAGCTTTCTCGATATGTCGATTCCCACCACATCCTTGTCGTAATCAAAAATCACGTCGGCAAAAATTGCTACGAACACGATAGCCAGGATTATGAAAAGACCTACCATGGCACCCTTGTTTTTACGTAGGTGGTGCATCACGATACGCATCTGACTCTGACGTACGTATTGCTTGCCGGTTATACTTTGGTTGTTTGTAGTACTACAGTTTTGCATATGTTGGTTAGTACTGCTCATGCCTGCTTCCTCTTTCTCTTTCCGTATTGTGCTTTGATTCTCGGGTCGATAACCGCGTACAGCAAATCTACTATAAGAACAACGATACCAATCGTTATGGATTTCAAAATTATACAGCCGACGGCCATCGGTACATCGCGGGAATTTACCGCGTCTACGATCAGGCGCCCTACTCCAGGCCATGAAAAGACTGTCTCGGTAAGAACTGCTCCGCCTAAGGTAACGGCGAACTGTCCTCCTGCAATCGTGATAATAGGTATGAGCGCGTTTCTCAGCGCATACTTCATGATGACCTTGATTTCTTTGTGGCCTTTAGCCCGCTCGGTTCTCAAGTAATCCTGACTGAGCACGTCGAGCATGGAAGATCGCGTCGTACGTGCAAGCGTGGCGGTAAGCCCGGTACCCACGGTGATGGCAGGCAGTATGACACTGGCGATTCCTTTGGAAAATCCACCGGTGGGAATGCCCGGCACATTCAATGCGACAACAATGATCAGCATCAGCCCCAGCCAGAAGTTCGGAATGGACAAACCAAGAAATGAGAAGACCATGCTTGCGTTATCGGCGAATGTACCGCGTTTCATCGCGGCATATACTCCCAGAGGAATCGAAATCATAATCGAGACGAAAATGGATGCGCAGGCTAGCACTATCGTCGCAGGCATTTTTTCAAGGTAGCTGTCCAAAACCGGTCGTCCGGACACGAGAGACGTACCGAGATCTCCCTGAACAAAGTTGACCATATAGGAGAAATATCGGGTAAATACCGATCCATTCAGCCCGTATGTTTCGCGCAGTTGTTCGATTTCTTCAAATGTAAGGGCTTCCTCGGCCAATTTGATATCGACAATATCTCCGGGAGCCAGATCCATGATGAAGAAAATTAGAAACGACACACCGATGATGACAGGAATCATCAGCAGTATACGTTTTATTGCATATCTCAGCATAATTTACACCTCAAGAGGTTTTAGCAGGGGCAGCAGCTGCTCGGCTGCCGCCCCATGCATGTATTCCTACCGTTCAACGTTACTTCGCGACTTTGATATACGTGTAGTCGTGGCTACCGCTCGTGTTGTACACAGCACCTTCGGCTACCTTAGAATGAGCGACTCCAGAGTTGGCGTAATACAACGGAATGTACGGACATTCTGCATGTACGATTGTCTGGATCTCTTTGTAATAGGCTTTGCGCTTTGCATCGTCGGTCTCGCTCGCGCCGAGGCTGAACAACTCGTTGACTCGCGCATTGTTGTATCGTGCGTAGTTGACACTATTGCCAGGGGTAAAGATTCTTGCAGCATCGCTTCCCGCGCTGGTGAAGGTAACACTGTAGATGATCACCTGGTAATCGCCGGATACGGACTTTCTGCTCAACCCGGCAGCATCGACCTGCTCGATTTCAACGGTAATGTTCAATGCCTTTAACTGGTCTTGGATAATCTGCAGAGCATTCACCGTCCATGCCGAAGCTGCGGTAAACTTAAGCGTAGCACCATTAGGACTTTTTGACTTGGCCATGTACTCTTTTGCAGTTGCCAAGTTTGTTTCATAGGAACTCTGACCGACCGACTTCCAATCATCGAAGAATCCGTACTGGAAATAACCCCACATGCCGTTTGCCGTACCGGCAAATCCGCTTGCAGCTCCATCGATCACGTCCTGTACTTTAATCGCATAGGCAATAGCCAGACGGAGATTCGGATCCGACAGAATCGGATCTTCGGTGTTAAGTGCAAGGAACGTCAAAGCAGTAGTCTGCCACGTGTTCAATACTAAATCGCTATTTGCTTTAATGATGTCCAACTCAGTATTATTGGGAGCCTGGCACACATCGATTTCACCGTTTTCGAGAGCAGCAAGACGAGCTGTTCCTTCTGGGAGATAGCGGAATCTCAGAGTTTTGGTTACCGGTGCTTCTCCCCAGTACCTGTCAAAGCGTTCGAGCAGCGTATAATCGCCCGAGAAGAATTCTTTGTTCACATACGGTCCGGTTCCGATATCGGGACCTTTCGTTGCATCTGCAGTTACTGCCTCGCGGTTGAGAATTGCGAAGTATTCGTTCGAAAGCAAGTGCAATAAATCGATATTGGCAGCTTTAAGCACGAGTTCGACATGGTAGTCGTCGATTGCTTTGACTGACTCTACACCATTCCAGAAGCTCTTTACCGTTGCATTCGATGCGTTTTTCCCGTATTCCCACGTAAAGAGCACATCGTCTGCGGTGAGTTTTTCACCATTGTGAAAATACACGTCGTCGCGCAGCGTGAATGTCCACGTTTTCAGATCGCTACTTGCTTTCCACTCTGTAGCCAATTCGGGCAAAATCTCTTTTGTCCTTTCATCATAGCCGACGAACCCGTTGTGCGTCAGGTTGAACATAATCTTATGAGCAACACTGGTCTGTGAAGTGGGATTCGTGCTTGATGTTCTGGACTGTACTCCGATGACAACCTCTTCTTTGTACGTTGTAGCTGCAGCTGTACCCGGTTCCTCTTTTGCTCCTGTGGCAAACACTAGGGAACACGACAGCAGTATCAGCAACGTTACGATAACTGTCCTTTTCATGTTTTTCCTCCTACGGTATATTTTGATCCATTACTAGATCTCATGACAAATGAAATAATGACGATGAAATACCTATGCTTCCTTTTTGAACGCATGCTGTACTTTTGCAGTCAGGCTCTGACGCGCTTGCCAGGCTTTTCCTGCACAACCGCAGACTTCAAAAAGATGCGCACACTTTTGCTTATAACCCTTTTCCATCACAGGCCAGAATTTGTAGATATTGTTTCCTTCCATTCCGTCTGCCTGTAATGCATCATAACATGCTCTCATCAGCTCGTTGGCAACATTGACTTTGCAGATTCCCATACTACAAGCTTTCGAAATGTTCTCGTCTCCTGTTCCGCTTCCACCGTGAAGCACAAGCGGTACGGGAACCTGCTGTGCAAGTTCCTTGAGCAGGTCAAAGCGGAGCCTGGGTTCTCCCTTGTACACTCCGTGCGCAGTTCCGATTGCCACGGCAAGACAGTCAGCACCGGTTTCTTGTATGAACCGGACTGCTTCGCTGGGTACTGTAAGGGCAGAAACGCCGTCTACCTCATAATTCATACCCGTTCCCACATGACCGAGTTCGGCTTCAACTTCCACATCCACGGCATGCGCGATTCGTACCATTTCTTTGACTTGCGTCATGTTTTCTTCATACGGCAGCGATGATCTGTCGACCATGATGGAATTAAAACCAGCGCGGATACCGCGCATGCTTTCTTTAAAATTTGACGAATGGTCCCACATCGCGGTAACCGGTACGCTTGCCATGCGTGCGAAATCCTCGACAATCCGCGTATAATAGTTTACCGCATCCGTTTGATAATACCCGGTGAGGATGATGACCGGCGATTCGGCCTTTTCGGCAGATTCGATGCACGCTCGCAGGGTGAATTCGTTCGCTGCCGAAATCGCAGGAATTCCATATCCTTCGGCCTTTGCCCTCCCGAGCATTTCTGATAATGACACCAACATGGTTCGCGCCTCCTTATCTTCTTATCTTATTCGGCGATTTTATAAATCGCCTGCACCTCGTCCAGACTCAGACGAGAAATGTTTCCAACATACTGATGGCCGGCGGTCACCTGAGCCCGACGTGCCATCTCTTCAAACCGATCGGAAGCAAGTCCGATTTCACTCAGACGTGTGGGCAATCCGACTTCCCGTAAAAATGCTTCAAACGCATCGATACCGGCCAAAGCTGTCTTTCGGTTGTTTTCCCGAGGCAAAACCTGCATAACGCGTAGTGCAAAATTAACAGCCTTGGACAAATCCCTGTCGTAACAGTAGCGCATCCACGCCAAGGCGATGAC
>JAHFZE010000007.1 GCA_020854785.1 Methanomethylovorans sp. | reverse complement strand
TTTTTAAGATGAATGGGCTAAACTCTTTAAGATCTCATTAGATCAGTTGTTCTGAATTTTGTCAAACAGACTGAACAATTCAAGGTATTTTCTTTCAATTACGTCCCATGAATAATTCTTTTTCACATATTTTCTTCCATTTTCTCCCATCTTTGATCTCAGGTGATCATTGGAGCACAAAAATCTAAAGCATTCATTGAATTCATCGTAGTTCTGGTACCAAAGGCCTGCATTGCTTCTGAGGCAATGCCCTTTCAAAACATCACATTCACCATTAGCCAGCACAGCTGTACCACAGCCCATTGCTTCCAGAGTGACCAGCGATAAGCTTTCATAAGGTGACGGCATGATCAGAAATCGTGCTCCACTCAGTAAAGAATACTTTTCTTCTTCGGAGATAAAACCAAGGTATTTTATTTTATCATGCTTTGGTATCTCTATTGCATCCAGACCTGCAAGTACCAGTATGGGAATGTCTGGAAACTCGTTCGCCAGTCTCATGTAGTATTCGAACAACTGGTAACAGCCTTTAGACCCTTCAATTCTGCCAATGTACAACACATATTGCTTATTTTGCAGTTTTTCATTTTCAGTTAGGAGTATGCTTTTTGGTACCTCGATCCCGCATCCTGCTATATCAGATACTTTCCCTTTACTGATGCTGACCTTTCTTTCGACCAGTTTTTTTTCCTCTGGTGTACAATACACAATACAATTTGCTCTTTCAAAGATCTCCTTTGTTGTGGTAAGGTCAAGAGCAGGATCGTTTTCAGCGAAAGGAACTACCAGGGACCTATTTGTGACTTCTTTTATTCCATAATATGTGGGGTAATATCGGAAGGTAAAGAAGACAAAGCAATCATATTTGTCTTTATTCTGCGAAATATATCTTATCAGTTCAGGACAATTTGGTCCTTGCTCTGTAACCCAGGCAGTCTCATCATGTACTGTATGGTCTGAGTAAAAGACCTTTTCCTGGATCTTAGTATGTTTATTTGGATTCCTTATTGTAGAATTAGCAAATCTGTGTATGCGAATTCCGTTTATTATATCAGGGCCCTCATGATATTCATTTTTCCAGAAATGATAATCTGCCGCACAGGTAGTAAGGATCTCTATCTCGTGGTATTGTCCCATTCTCTCTGCTACCAGTCTGGTAAAGTATTCGGCACCCCCTACGATCTCTTCTCCATACCTCTGGATAACAAAAGCGATCTTCAAGTGTAAGCTATCTCCTTCAGTTTCAATATTATGGATCCTGCAATTATATCCCATGAATATCTGGATTCAACAAGATCCCTTGCATTTAGCCTCAAACTGTTTCGTAATGATCCCGTGTTTATCAGCTCCATCATTTTTTCATGCATCTGTTCTTCTGAACAGATCAGGGCATGTTTCCCGTTTTCAATTTCCAGCCCTCTTGCACCTATAGGGGTGCTGACGGTGGGAATACCTGCGCTCATATAATCCAGCATCTTTAAATTAGTTCCCGATCCGCTGAACATGGGATTGATGGCAAGGTCAGCTAATTTATAAAGCTCGTATTTCTCATCTTCATCAACAACACCAAAAGCCAGAACATTCTTAGGAGTTTTTTTGTACTCATGTATATAGTAGTGCTTTATACTCCCGACAACCAGAAAAATACAATCATTGAACTTATCTACTATTTCGTCTAAAATGAATTTAAAAGCCTCCAGATTCGGAGGATGCCAGCTGGCTATAAATAAAATAGTATGATGGTCCGAGAGGCCAAGTTCTTCTTTCAAGCGTGCCTTATCTTCCAGGCTTACCAGTTCGATCTTCGATGTATTCACTCCATTTGGAGCCACAAGAATTTTATTTTCATCAATGCCATACAATTGCACCATTTGTTCCTTATCCTCATCAGAAGTTGCAAAAACAAGATCAGCTTTTTCAGCAGTCTCTTTCTCGACATCGAATACTTTTTTTGCTAATTGAGCACCAACGTAGTCTTTTTTCAGAAGATATTCTACATTCTGTGAATCGTATATGATCAGTTTTCCGGATAGGTCGACGAAGTCTTTTACTACATACAGATAGGGGTGCGGCAGCATAATTATGTCAGCTTCACACGCTAGCCTTTTTACTTCTTCTATGTAATCCGTTGATCTATCAACAAGATCTATCATAAGAACATCATATAGGTTCAGACCAGTCTTGCCTTCAATTTCCCATTGACATCTCGCATGTTCGATACTCTGGGGAATGCATATTTGTTTTAGTCCGTTCTTTAGAATAAAACTATCATAGTCCTTGTCACTCTCAACTAACGAACAAATAGTTACATCGAACTTCTTTGCGAGCCTTGAGTAAATATTATATATTCTCTGCTGCCCTCCGCCTCTAGTCGGATAGCAGGAATAAGTAGCTAATACAAGGATCTTCTTTTTCCTGTGGAACTTAACAGCTCTTTTTCCTATGAGTTTTGCTGCAAAGTTACTCCATGAGATGTTCTTTACTTTTTCATGTGCAAGAAGTCCCATTTTTTGGGCTTCTCCTGCATTTTCGACAAGATAATTAATTTTATCTGCGATCTGTTGCGGGTCAGGGGTCACTATGAACCCTGTATATGGATCTGATACGAATTCCAGGGGTCCGCCACTATCGGATGTGGTTATAACAGGTTTGGCACTCATCATCCCTTCAATGGTGATGTAGCCATAGTCTTCATCCAGGGGCACGAACAGTATTGCAAGTGCATCTGCATATAGGTCTACAAGCTCGTTTTCTGTAACGAATCCCAGGAACTCTATCCTTTTGTCCCCGTGAGCCAGCTCCATGAGCCTGCCCTTTTCAGGCCCCTCACCTGCGATCTTCAATCTGACGTTATGCGGCACGAATTTCATGGCCTCGATTAGCATATCTACACGCTTGGGACTGTCCAGCCTGCTTGCAGTAAAAAGATACTTAAAACCCCTACAATCGAAATCTTCTATCTTCGAAGGAGGATATAGGACATTGACCTGTGCAGAAGGCGGGAAGTAGTCCTTGCGTGTTCTTACGGTCTCTGAAATGGCATAATATTCTCTGATATTTTCGTATGACAATGCCCATTGATCAAAGAAATGTATGATCTTTCTTATAAATGGTCCTGGAAATATGAACAGCTCTGTTGCATATTTGTCCTGTTCGAGCTGCAGCTGGAAAAGTTTTTGGAACAGGCCGTCTACATCTTTCTTCTTTTTGATCCGAACATCAGTGATATCGATTATCTCTTTGACAAGTCCGGTTTTGAGTTCTTCAGGGATCTCCAGATCACCGCAACACAAACGGTATGTGTCGTACAGTCCCCTTAAAGGATGAAGCATATAAACTATATGGTTGTGGTGCTTGATCATCCATGAAGGATATTTTGTGGAAATGACCATATCAAAATGGGACAGGTCCAATTGATAGAATCTATAATATGATTCGATCAGATCCCAGAAGTTACTCTCTTTTGTTGTCAGTTTTATGAGTTCACATTGGTGTGAGGTATAATTGTTTATAGCCTCCTGCATACCACTGAAAAGAAGTTCAGCCCCTCCGATCGTGAAAGGCACAGGACTTGGTGCAACTATTGCGATCTTCATATTATATCCCTTACTTTTGATCCGATATGGTTCAATTATCCTGTCAGATATTAAGTGGTCCTTTGAATATATCGATGGTCATTAATGGAACCTATATTTAAAAACTAAAAGGAGGGCCACATTTGTAGTGTGTGTTCAAAGTACGAACTTAACTTGCAGACCAAGTATATCTCTCGCACCCTTTGCTATATCTCTTGCCATTTCCGCACAGCCGATTGCTGCACTCCATCTGTCAAGCACATGACCTTGCACACCAAGATGATGTTCTATCTTTTCAACAACAGAGGGTATCTCAGCTACCGAGCCCTCGATGAATATCTCTCCCTGAACTCCGTAATCCTTCAACAGCACCTGTATGCTGGCTATTTCCATTGCAGCGAACAATGCCAGGGTATCGAGTGCCAACAAAGCCTGTGGTTCTTTCCTGTATGCAGCATCAATTAGCTCTTGCCTGTCAGAATAACCGGCTCGTTTAAGCACACCTGTATTTGTGAATGCCTCATTTGCACTCTTGTGACCCCTGTCAACTTCGCGAATGGCTCGTACATCCAAAGGTCCATGGCGCAGTCCGGGAGCAAATATACATGCGTCTATAGCTCCTATTACCCTTCCCCTCGCTACTCCCAGGGTCACTGTGTTAGAACTGATGTCGCATAGTACAAAATCCTGAGATCCTTTACAA
Organism: Methanomethylovorans sp.; assembly: GCA_020854785.1. GTDB lineage: Archaea > Halobacteriota > Methanosarcinia > Methanosarcinales > Methanosarcinaceae > Methanomethylovorans. Next base: position 130 of record JAHFZE010000007.1, on the reverse strand, counting down.
AAGGCGTGATATGCAATACCTATCTTCTCGGGGCTGGTGGAATGAGAAAAGATATTCATTCTTGGGTCTGTGTTACTGTATTCGTGGATCCCCGGGATCACTACTGCAGGTATACCAGAATCAAGTATGG
>JAHFZE010000323.1 GCA_020854785.1 Methanomethylovorans sp. | reverse complement strand
CAAAATGATGATAAGAGCGCACAGTACACTTAGTTCTGGGTATGAATGGCATTTTGACAATAAACTATTGTCCCTGTTCTCCACCCCTGAATATTGCGGTGCAGGTAACCGGGGAGCTTTTGCATTGGTCCATGGGTCCGATATAACCATATACGTTTTTGGAGATCGCGGGGAAAAGTACGAACTTCTAGACATGACTGTGTTTGGTATATGCAATGTTTTATCCATGAAAAGTGCTATTAACAATTGTGAACATAATGGAATGGGGTGATAACATTACTAAAATAGAAATAGATGTAAGAGGCCAGACGTGCCCGGTGCCGCTTGTTGAATGCCGTAAAGCACTTCGAAAAGCCTCTCCAGGAGACGAGGTAGTGGTAATAGGAACACATCAAGCATCAAAGAAGGAAATTCCCATGGCATGCGAGTCTCTTGGTCTTGATGTCCTGGCGGTGGAAGACAAAGGCAATGAATGGAAGATAAGGATACGCAGGTAGGGGGTGATCACATGGGAGGTAAAGCCGTAATTGTGGTCCATAGTGGGGATATGGATAAGATATATAGTGCTTTGATCATAGGCAATGGTGCACTCTCCATGGGCCTTGATTCATCTCTGTATTTCACTTTCTGGGGCCTACAAAGACTGAAGATAGGGGGGCTTGAAGCTGGTCCGCTTTCAAAGATGCACATGCTGGGTCTGGGCAAATGGATGGTAAAGAAAAGAATGAAAAAAGCCAACGTCGTTTCCCTGGAAAAGCTCATGCAGGATTATAAGGAACTGGGTGGCCGGATCATAGCCTGTGAGATGACCATGGAGATAATGGGGATCAAGAAAGAAGAACTGTGTACGGATTGGATCGATGAGTACGGAGCAGTAGGTACATATATACACGAAGCAAAAGATGCCAGTATCACTCTTTTCATATGATGGTGAAAGAATATGTTCGACAAGATCACTTATCTGGACAACGCAGCCAGCACTCGTCTGGACGAACGTGTCCTGGAAGCTATGCAGCCTTATTTCTTTGAGATATATGCAGTGGCAACCTCAGAGTTCGGCTATTCCATGGGAATAGATGCAAAAGAAGGGCTCATGGATGCCAGGGGATCAATAGCAAGCACTCTTGGTGCATCGGAAGAAGAAATAGTGTTCACTTCCGGAGAAACCGAGTCCAGCAACATGGCCCTCAAAGGTGTTGCAGCTGCTGTGAGGAAGAAAAAGGGCTCACACATAATAGTATCCCGCATAGAGGACTTCCCAGTCCTTAATACTGCAAAGAGCCTGGAAAGGCAAGGATACAAAGTAGATTACCTGAACGTGGACAGCGAGGGGATCGTGGACCTGGAGCAGCTTGGAAGTCTTATAACCAAAGAAACTGCATTGGTATCCATCCAGCACGCTAATCAGGAGATAGGTACATTACAGGACATCAAGGCAATTGCAGATATATGCAATGAGAAAGACGTACTTCTGCATACAGATGCCACACATACGTTCACCCGGGTGCCGCTGGACGTGAAAGAGATCCCTGTGGACCTGGCAACAATATCTGCACATACCATACATGGTCCCAGAGGGGTCGGTGCTCTCTATATACGCGAAGATACACCTATAGAGAAGTGGATGGACGGAGGCTACCAGGAATCCAACCGCAGGGCAGGTCTGGAAAATATTCCGGGCGCAGTGGGATTTGCAAAGGCTGTGGAACTTGTAGCGCCTGAAGAAAACAGAAGACTTGCCCAGATGCGGGACCACACTATCAGCAAGGCTTTGGAAGATATTCCTCATGTTACACTTAACGGTAGCCGCATCAATCGCACACCACAGAACGCCAATCTCACATTCCATTACGTGGAAGGAGAATCCATGACACTGCATCTGGATATGCGAGGTTTTGCAGTGAGCACAGGTTCGGCATGTTTCAGCAGGTCGCTGGAAGCCAGCCATGTAATCCTGAGTATAGGCGGCGACCATGAAAGAGCTCATGGATCCCTGCGCTTCAGTTTCGGTAGGTATAATACAATGGAAGATGTGGATGCTGTCTTGGGTGCCCTGAGGGAGATCGTGGAAAGACTTAGAGAGATAAGTCCTCTCTATGCTAAAAAGTGAGGTGATAACTTTGAAGTTTCCTTATACAGAGAAAGTCTTGGAACATTTCCGTAATCCTAAGAACGTGGGAAAGCTGGAGGATGCGGATGGAAAGGGTCTGGAAGGCAGCCCTGCCTGTGGAGATATGGTTGCAGTCTATCTGAAGGTGGACCCTGAGACCACGGTGATAGAAGATATAAAGTTCGAGTCCTATGGTTGTGCTTCCAACATAGCTACTGCATCCATTATCACTGAAATGGCAAAAGGGAAGACCATAGCTGATGCAAAGAAGATCACATGGCAGGAAGCAACTGATGAACTGGGTGGTCTGCCTCCTGTCAAAAGACATTGCTCGGTGCTGGCTGTAGAGGGCCTTAGGTCCGCGATCCGAGACTATGAAGAAAAGCATGGTCTGGTAAGTGAGCAGGAACCAACCACTGAAGAGGTTGTAAGAAGCAGGCTTAAGCATGTCATGAATCCCATGGCAGGGCTTGATATTGTACGTACGGAACTGGTAACCAAGATAGAGGTTAAGGAAGGTATCGTCAGGGTTGTCCTTGATCTGCCATCCAGTCATCAGTTCGCAAATGCCATCAAGGAAGACCTTGTGGAAAAACTGGAAGCTCTCTGGGATGTCAAAGAAGTAAAGGTGGTCTTTACCGAAGGCTAAGGCAAAGGATACTGGTATGCCCATGAATGAAAAGCAGGAAATGATCATTAGAAGAGCTTTGGAACTCGGATTAAGGGCATATCCTGTAAAAACAGCTGCTATACCTGTGGAAAACAGGGCACGGATAAAGTGTGAATATGGATGCCGAGGTTATGGTAAACGCTTAAGCTGTCCTCCCCATATTATGGATATCGATGAGTTCAGAAAGATCCTTCATGAATACGATAATGCCCTGCTGCTGATCGAAGAGCATGATATGTCCCATGAACCCGATATTTTGAAGGCCTGGTCTTTTTTGCGCAGGGGATCTTTCCATAAAATGCTGGAGCTGGAATACCTTGCCTTCAGGGAAGGTTTTACCTATGCTCAGTTGCTGCGGCCGGGTGCATGCAATGAGTGTGATGTTTGTGCTGAAAAATGCAGAAAGCCGGAATTGCGCAGATTCCCTCCGGAAGCTGTTGGTATCAACGTGGGAAAGATCATGGACACAGTAGGTGAAACTTTTATTTTTTGTGATCCTGCTGACATTAAGTGTGTTGGTATTCTGCTCATTGAATAAGGATATCCTGAGAAATGAACTCAAAGGAAGCTCTCAAAAAGGAAAGGTCAGCTGTCTCTAATAGATATGTACTGATGGGAGACAAAGAAACAGGTCTCAAGAAAAAAGAACACTATTACAGATTGGCCCTTGAAGTGGAACCGAAAAACGTATCTGCTCTTAATAAAATGGGACTTTTGTCCTATCATACCGGAAAGCTCCGGGAAGCTATCATGTTCTTTGATGCTGTAATAGATTCCGGGAAAGTGCAGAATCTGTATCCGATCTATTTCAATAAGAGCATGGTTTTGAAAGAATTGAAGGAATATGAAGCTGCACTTAATTATATTAATAAAGCTTTGACCTTCGACCCCCAAAACCCGCAGGCTGAAACAATAAAGAAAGAACTTCAGGATATAGTTGATGAAAAACACAGACGGCAAGCTGAAAGAGAGAAGCAGGCATCTTATAGTACCTTCAATAAAGATAAAATATATACTTCCTGGAACCCCCCCACCATTTCCATACTCGCAAATATGATGTGTTATAAGGATTGGCATATCTACAAGCATCGCAGGGACTTCAAGATCACTGATACACAAAAGGAAAATATAACTTCCAAGCTTGCAAGTAAGGAATTCTGTTGCGGGAAATGTACTTTTTACAGGAACGGTACGTGCAAAAAGAAAAAAAATATACAGGTAGATGCAAAAGCCATTTGCAAAGCTTTTCAGCCTAGGACTTAATTGGTTTAGACATTTCAGCCTATGAAGTCAAAGATAGCAATATCCGGAAAGACTACCGCAAGGAATTGCTTTTGAAGCCTTATTATCCCTCTATATTGGCTATGGAGTTAATCCATCTGGCTGCAGGCAGTAGTATTTGAACTCCCTGCTGAACGCCAGTTCTTCCTCCGGACAATACCAACAATTATATATAGTATCAACTCGAGTTAGCATTGCTTTAAGATATAAACTGTTCAGATAACGTATTGGCCTTAAATAGTGTTACTTTTTCGTATATGCTGTTTTTCCGTTATGTTTTCATTATAGTTGGGTTTCTTAAGCTTTAACATAAGGACGTGAAATATATGTTCGGAAATGAACCAACTGCACCAGTGGATGCTGGGAAAGAATATGAAGTAAAGATCGAGGACATCGCAAGAGAGGGAGACGGCATTGCCAGAGTAAGTGGCTTTGTAATATTCGTGCCAGGTACTTCCGTAGGCGATGAAGTGACCATAAAGGTCACAAAGGTCATGCGCAAGTTCGCATTTGCTGAAGTCAGCAACTAAATCTGATTTTTCTTTAGGTGTGCAGAAGGACATCTTTCTTCTGTCACCTTTCATATTATCTGTTTTTGACACATAAAAAACGCAATCGTGCGATCAGCACACAGGAATTTTAGTATGAATAAAATTACATTTAACGATCTGAATTTATCTTCAGATATCAAAAAAGCAATTGAATATATGGGATTCTTATATCCTACTCCCATACAGGCACAGGCCATTCCTCATATCATTGAAGGAAAGGATGTGATAGGACAGGCTGAAACTGGTACAGGGAAAACCACAGCATTTGGAATACCTGCACTTGAATCAGTGAACGTTGCACAAAAGAAAGTGCAGATACTCATACTTTGTCCCACAAGAGAGCTTGCAAACCAGGTTGCAGAAGAGATGAACCTGCTTTCAAGATATAAGGATATAAAGATCCAAGCTATATATGGTGGTCAATCCATAGAAAGACAGATCCGGACTTTAAAGAAAGGCGTCCATATAGTGATAGGTACTCCGGGAAGAGTAATGGACCATCTTCAGCGTAACACGCTCAAACTTGACAACTTGAAAATGCTTGTGCTGGATGAAGCGGACAAGATGCTGGATATGGGATTCAGAGAGGATATAGAACTTATCCTTAACAAGGCACCTGAAAGAAGACAAACGATCCTCTTTTCTGCAACCATGCCCAAGCCCATTATGAAACTGACAACCCGGTATCAGCATGAACCCTTGTTAGTTAAGACCCAGCAGAAGAACATCAATGTTCCTCAGATAGAGCAGTTCTATTTTGATACAAAAGGCAGGTCAAAGCACGATATTCTGTGCCGGCTCATAGATAACTATGAAATGAAGTCCTCTCTGGTGTTCTGTAATACCAAAAAAGGTGT
>JAHFZE010000124.1 GCA_020854785.1 Methanomethylovorans sp. | reverse complement strand
CTGATCTTGAATTAGCTCGTACTTCTCCTGCAGCTTATTGTTGAATCCTTCAAGCTGCTCGAAGTCCAGGAAGATAGAAGTCACCAGATTTTGTCTTGTCTGCTCAGTGGCATTCACAGCCCAGGAAGTATCTATCTGTGGTTGTGCCGCACTTGTGGGGAACTTCAGCGGTTCCACCATCTGTCCCAGCACTCCGTCTGCCAGGACAAACACTGGGTTACGATATTTAAAAGCAAGTTCAAAGGCCTTGATGGTAAGGTCACACATCTCCTGTACGGAATTCGGAGCAAGGACTATGTTCTTGTAGTTGCCGTGGCCTCCTCCTTTGACCACCTGGTTATAATCGGCCTGTTCAGGCCCGATATTACCAAGTCCAGGCCCGGCTCTCATAATGTCCACCACCACACAGGGCAGTTCTGCGCCTGCAAGGTATGAAATGCCTTCCTGCTTCAGGCTGATCCCAGGTCCGGATGAAGCTGTCATCACTCTGTGGCCGGCGGATGCACCTCCATATACCATATTTATGGCTGCTTCCTCAGATTCCGCCTGCACGATCTTCCTGCCAAGCATCGGGAAATAGGAGGATGCTTCATGCAATATCTCACTGGCAGGGGTGATCGGATAGCCAAAGTAGCAGTCACATCCTGCATACAATGCCCCGATAACAACTGCAGTGTTGCCTTTTACTAATTGTGTAACCATGATGAAATCTCCTCTAAGTCAATTCATTCCTTGAGGGGGATATGTATCTCTATTGCCAGAGGCTCAGGACATGTGTAGTAGCAGTTAGCACATCCTATACATCCAGTACCCACATATTCCACATAGTGGTATCCTCTCTCATTAAGACATTCACTCATCCGAAGCACATCCTTTGGACAGGAGATAATGCAGCGTCCACAGGCTTTGCACTCCAATATATTTATTACCGGGTAAGGGTCCTTTTTTTCCATTGAATCCGACATTATTTCAAGCCTCGAATATTCAAGATGCATTGGTCAACAAACCCAATATACCAGTTCATCCAAAAAATAACGGCCGCATTGAAGCGGCCAGTTATGTTTGTCGCTTTCTGCACTTTTGGCATTTGCTACTATACATATCTTATAAATAGTTCACCACAGGAGCATTCATTCTTCTTTATCCTTATCGCGTATCTCAACACGCCTGATCTTACCACTTATAGTTTTTGGCAGTTCAGTTACGAACTCTACTATGCGTGGATATTTATATGGAGCTGTCACCTTTTTCACATGTTCCTGTAATTCTTTCTTTAGCTCATCACTGGCCTTGTAGTTCTTTGTAAGAACTATAGTGGCCTTGATGACCTGCCCACGTACGGGATCAGGAACACCGGTTATGGCACATTCGAGTACCGCCGGGTGTTCCATCAATGCACTTTCCACTTCAAAAGGACCGACCCTGTATCCTGAGGTCTTGATAATATCATCTGCTCTGCCCACGAACCAGAAGTATCCATCTTCGTCTTTCCATGCCATGTCTCCAGTGTGATAGTAGCCATCATGCCACACATCTTGCGTCCTTTCAGGTTCCAAGCGGTAACCTGCAAATATTCCGGGAGGGTTACTGAAACTTGTATCTATGCAGATCTCGCCTTCCTCACCCACCTCGCAGGCATTTCCCTGTGCATTGAGGAGTTCGATGTCATACATAGGGGAAGGCTTGCCCATGGAACCGGGTTTTGGCTCCATCCAAGGATATGTAGCTACGCTCACCACGGTCTCTGTCTGCCCAAAACCTTCCATGAGCTTCAGACCGGTAAGTGCAAGGAACTGCTCGTAAACTTCGGGATTTAAGGGTTCCCCTGCAACCACACAATACTTAAGGTTACTGAAATCGTATTTGCTTAGGTCCTCCCTTATAAGGAAACGGTAGATAGTTGGAGGAGCACAGAAAGTGGTCACATTGTATTTTCCAGTATTTTCCAGCATCTTATCTGCTGAGAATTTTTCATAATCATAAACAAAGACCGCACTGCCTGCTATCCATTGCCCGTAGATCTTTCCCCAGATGCATTTAGCCCACCCGGAGTCTGCTACTGTGTAGTGTAGACCTCCATCAGTTACGTTCTGCCAGTATTTCGCAGTTATGATGTGTGCCAGAGGATATGCGAAATCGTGTTGTACCATCTTTGGAAAGCCGGTGGTACCTGATGAGAAGTATATGATAGAGATATCACTGTTGTTGGTTGCCTCTTCACCTGTAGGACGCTTGAAGTTCTCGGAGGCTGCTTTTAGTTCGGAATCAAAGTTCACCCAACCCTCACGGTCTGCATTCAAAACCATTCTTTGCTTAAGGATCGAACTACATTCTTTGTATGCGGCATCAACCTCACCAAGCACATAGTCGTCCTTGGCACACACTACTGCCCTTATGTCTGCACGCTCCACGCGATATAATATATCCTTTTTGGTAAGCATGTGGGTCGCAGGCACCGCAACAGCTCCTATTCTGTGCAGGGCAAGCAGACAGAACCAGAACTCAAATCTGCTTTTCAGTATGAGCATCACATTGTCGCCTTTCTTTATACCATACTTGACGAACATGTTTGCTGTCTTATTGCTGTAGTACTGCAGGTCTTTGAAGTTGAATATCTCCTCATTGCCATTGTCATCACACCAGACAAGGGCTTGTTTTTGTGGCTGCCCGGCAGCATAAACATCTACAACATCGTAGGCAAAATTGAAATTATCAGGGACATTGATAGTGAAGTTTTCCTTAAAATCCTCATAGGACCTAAAATCTGCAACAGGAACGAAACAGTTTAACAACGAGGTCATGTTCTCTCTTCTCCCACTTACATTATGATCGCCAGGAACTTTGTGCTCTTTCCACCAACAGCGGCCATACCATGCGGATAATTGGAATCGAAGAATATGGAATCACCTTCTTCAAGAACTATCTCATTATTGTGTATGACCACCTTCAATGTGCCCTCTAGAACAAAATCGAACTCCTGTCCAGGATGTGAGTTCATAGAGATCGGTATGCCTTCAGGTTTTGGCTCCACTTTGACCACAAAAGGCTCTGCTTTCTTGTGCACGAAATTGGCAGCAATGCTCTGATACTTATACTCTTTTCTTCTTTCGACTGCTATGCCTTTATCCTTACGGGTCACTGTAAAGACGTGCATTCTTGGATCTTCTCCTTTAAGCAACACAGCCATGTCGACCTTAAGCTCACTGGCTATCTCGTAGAGGATACTGGCAGGAATATCTGCCTCACCTGCTTCGTAGCGTTGATATGTGGCAGTATCGATGTTCAATCGGCTGGCCATTTCCTCTGCCAAGATGTCGGAGATCTCGCGCAGTTCTTTAACGCGAATAGCTATTTCTTTTATCTTTTCCTGCATATTCAGCCTTCCTTTTCTTGCACTTCCCTTGAATTTTGCAGTGTTCGGTCGGGCCTGGACAGACCAATATGATCTTTACGAAGATAGACGCTTCACTGCATGTCTAATATGAACGATCACGATAGTCTAGTTCAGTTCAGTTAAAATCTACTATTATTTTAACATATTCATTCTTATTCAGTATGTCAACAGCAATGCATTCATTTACGGGTTTTTCAAGTAAGATCTTTGCACATTGCGAGACACATCACAAATATATATGTTCTTGAACATATGTGCAACAGTTTCGGAAAGGGTGAACATGGACTATATAGAGAGAATTATCAAAAAGATGGATCCGGTATACATAAGATATCTGCTTCATGCTTCACTTGGTCTTAGCTGCTTTCTTTATCCTTTTCTTCCTGTAGGCATACTGGTATTGATCATGTTCCTCTTGCTTGTGGTTGTGAGGCGATCGTCACGAAGGTCAAAACTATATAAGATCCTTTCCGCAAAGATAAATGACAACATCGACCAGAAAAAACCCTTCGATAAAGGGATCAGAAGTGCGAACAATATCGTCTTTGCCATCCTTTTGCTTTTGCTGTTCAATTATGGTTTCAGGTTGGAAGGGGTCACTTTCCCTATATATGTGATCGGTGGAGCTGTTGCCATCAGCACATTTGGAAGTGCCTCTGCTAACACCTTCAGGTATTGGAAACAAGCTCAGCTAAAACGCCTGTCAAGGCTGGATTATCCCGAAAAAAGATATAAAGGGGAAGACAGCGATGTGTTCCATTTGCCTTCAAGTCTTGTTATGCTTATCGTTGGTATCATTTCAGCGTTTCTGGCAGGTGCATGGATCATTCACTGGAAGGGAATTGCCGTTTCTTACGACATGATCTTTTTTATAGCTGTGATAGGTTCCGTAACAGGCGCCCTTTTTGAATCTATTCCTTCCAGAGTGGATGATAACATATCCATACTGTTTGGGTCAAGCATGGTGATGTGGCTTTTTTCGTCTTTT
>JAHFZE010000034.1 GCA_020854785.1 Methanomethylovorans sp. | reverse complement strand
CCCCCACCATCACCCCGACCCCTGAACCAACACTTGGAATTGGATCAACGATGATCAATGAGAAAGACGGGGCGGAGCTGGTGTATGTGCCGGCGGGCGAATTTCTGATGGGCAGTGAGGATGCAGATGCATGGGATAACGAAGCACCAGAACATGTGGTGTATCTGGATGCTTACTGGATCTACAAACATGAAGTGACCAACGCCCAATACCGGCAGTGCATTGAAGAAGGCGTATGCAGCGGTGATCTGGGTCGACATCCTGAAAATGATTATCCTGCAGTTTATATTGATTGGTATGGAGCGGTGGACTATTGTGAATGGGCGGGAGGGCGGCTGCCGACGGAAGCGGAATGGGAGAAAGCGGCAAGGGGGGAGGACGGCCGAACGTATCCCTGGGGAGAGGCCGGCCCGAATTGTAGCCTGGCACAATATTGGAATTGTTCTGGGCGGACTGTGCCTGTCGGGAGTAATCCGGATGGTGCCAGCCCGTATGGCGCATTGGATATGGCAGGGAATGCCTGGGAATGGGTGGCGGACTGGTATGATGCGGATTATTATCAGAATTCCCCTGCTGAAAACCCAACCGGACCTGTCAGCGGTACTTATCGGGTGATCCGCGGCGGTTCCTGGTACCATGCTGGGAGGACCCTGCGGGCGTCGTATCGCCACGGGTTCCTTCCAGACAGCTCGGACAGTAGCTACGGTGTTCGATGCCTCTCCTCGCCTTAGCCAACTGCCCATGCAGTTTGGCACTTCGCTGATGCAGCTTGATGCTGCTCAGCTTGTCCTGAAATGCTGAATTCTGAAATCTTTGGGGGAGTCTGAGGGGGCTCTGCCCCCTCAGATTGCTCAGAATTTTTACGGCAATGGGCTTTTCTTTGAGATACGACCTCATTAACAAAGGCGGAAATCTATGCAAAACTACATTGGCAAACAAATTGACCGCTACCGCATCATTGAACGCATGGGGATGGGTGGGATGGCCGTGGTCTACAAGGCCTTCGATACCCGCCTGGAACGCGATGTCGCCCTCAAGCTGATCCGGGTGGACGAGATCCCGGCATCCCAGCACGAGCGCCTGATGAAACGTTTCGAGCGGGAAGCCAAGGCCATGGCAAAGTTCTCCCATCCCAACATCGTTCCGGTTTACGATTACGGTGAAGTGGACGGCTCTCCGTACCTGGTGATGGAATACATCCCCGGCGGGACGCTGAAGGATAAGACCGGCCGGCCGGTACCCCTCGAAACCGCACTGGCGTGGGTCACCCCGATTGCCGATGCCTTGGCTTATGCTCACGAGTTCGGGATTGTGCACCGCGATGTCAAGCCCAGCAATATTCTGTTTGATGAAGAGGACCGTCCCATCCTGACCGATTTTGGGATCGCCAAGATCCTGGAGACGGACGAAGCCACCTTGACGGGCACCGGTATGGGTGTGGGTACGCCGGAGTACATGGCACCTGAACAGTGGCAGGGGAAGACGAGTGAGGCCACTGATCAATATGCGCTGGGTGTGGTGCTTTATGAACTCCTCACCGGCCGCAAGCCCTACGCAGCCGACACACCGGCAGCATTGGTGATTCTGCAGGCAACTGAACCGCTTCCTCAGCCCAGTAAGGTGGCGGAAGGAATACCGGCCGATGTGGAGAAGGTACTGTATAAAGCCCTGGCGCGTGATCCGCAGGATCGGTATCAAAGCGTGAATGCTTTTCAAAAAGCACTGGAAACAATCCGGATAAAGGTGGAGAATAGATCACCTGATAATTTGGTTTCTTGTGTAGATAAGCTTGCATCACTGGAGTCGCCTCATTCAATTGAAAATGAGACTTTTGATATTCTGGAACGACCAAAGACCCCGGCTAATAAAAAAGTGGACCGGCAAGTCGATATGCCGGAGATGAAACCAAGCACCTCAAATGATGCGAAGCCCAGGGTCAGCGATTCTTGCGTTAACGCAATTGATGGAGCGGAGATGGTCTACATCCCAGCAGGAGCGTTTAAAATGGGAACTAATGGTTATGAGGATGAGCATATTGTGTATTTGGATGCTTTTTGGCTGTATCGCTGTCCAGTCACCAATTGTCAGTTTGCAAAATTCTTGAACGCAGTGGGAAATAAGGAAACTGATATCGAAAAATGGTATCGTTGGCAGTCTAGATGTGCCCGAATAGAGAGAACAGAAGTTGATCTGTGGATTGTTGAATCGGGTTATGATGAGCATCCTGTGGTCGAAGTGACCTGGTATGGTGCACAAGCTTATTGTGAATGGGCTGGGGGACGGCTACCAACGGAAGCGGAATGGGAGAAAGCCGCTCGGGGAGAAGATGGTCGAAAATACCCCTGGGGCAATGAAACACCAACTGGCATTTTAGCAAACTTTGATGAATGTAATGATGGAACAACAAAGGTGGGTAGATTTCTAAATGGCGCTAGCCCATATGGCGTGTTGGACATGGCGGGGAATGTGTGGGAGTGGGTGGCGGACTGGTATGATGCGCGTTATTATCAGACCTCGCCTGCACAAAATCCGACCGGGCCAGCCAGCGGGACTAAGCGGGTGCTCCGCGGCGGTTCCTGGAACAGTGATGAGTTGTACATGCGGGCATCGAATCGCCACTGGTACTATCCTGACCTCTCGAACCTTCTCAACGGCTTTCGTTGTGCCACCTCGCCGGATCTCTGAAAGAGGTCGGCTCCTGAAATGCTGAATTCTGAAATTCTGAAAAGATTAGGGGGGTACCCCCTAAGATAAGAATAAAATTTTGGAACATTACTTGGCAATAATGAACCAATAGGAACTCGAAATTATGCAAAACTACATTGGCAAACAAATTGACCGCTATCGCATCATTGACCGCCTTGGGATGGGTGGGATGGCCGTGGTCTATAAGGCCTTCGATACCCGGTTGGAGCGCGATGTCGCGCTCAAGATTATTCGAACTGGATATAGTCCACCAGATCAGTGTAATCGAAAAACAAAGAAGATTTTTGGAATACATAATAGTAGTTTTGCGTTACATTAGCATTTATAAGATAGATTGCAATATTCTCAAATCAAAGTATTTGGAGGAAAAATTAATGGAAACACGATCAGATAGTAATCAGGTTGACCAAACAATACCTGAATCAGAACAAAAGTTAGAAAAGGCTGAAAAGAAATACCGTGTGCAGATTAATTGGTTCTTTCTGATTGCAGGTTTTTCCTTAGTAAACACGATATTGTTTGTTTTAGGATTAAGTAAGGTTTTTATTGTTGGATTAGGTATTTCACGATAATATCTTATAAAGTGGTGTAAAAAGATTGACGAAATAGTCATCTTGTGCTTCCATAAAGGTGTCAAAACCCAAAAAAGGAGGCACAAAGATGACTGACAATATTATGACATTGATAGAAGAACTTCGCAAGGCTGG
>JAHFZE010000038.1 GCA_020854785.1 Methanomethylovorans sp. | reverse complement strand
CGTCTGCACTGACATGGCAAGCATCATAGGCATACCTAGTTTTAAGATAGCCTTCCTGGGATCACCCATTAATGTCTTCATCCCTGTGGTCATATGACCTGCCTTGTAGTTCTCACCTGCATGTGGACTTTCATTCATCTGCGGTCTTCCTGATCTGTTCCCATTTCGAGATGTTCATACCAGCTCTCTTGATCATTTTTCTGAAAGCCAGTTTTTCCTCATCGCTAAAACCCTCAAGCAATATGCCGTTCAGTTCTTTTGAAACTGACCACAATACATCACCCAGCTCCTGACCCTGTTCCGTAAGGAATACCTTGTATGCCCTTCTATCTTCAGGGTCTACAAGCCTGCGCACATATCCAGCATGTTCCAGCCGGGCTATCGACCTTGCACTCGTTGCTCGGTCGCATTTTAAATAAGTTGCAAGACGTTCCTGGCTAATACCATCCTCGTGCAGTAGCAGCATAAGGAAAGGGAACTGTGCATCACCTATCCCATAAGGCTGAAGCCGTCGTCCCATGAAGTTCCGAATGGACCTGAAAAGGTGGGATATATCCCTGCCAATAGATTCCTGTTCTCTTAGTTTGTCCATTATTATGGCTTCCTTTTTGTTGCGTGCGCAATAATTGCATAAGCAACTAATAAGCGTACCGCTGGGATCCATAAATTGCAAAGTAACGAAGTAAAACTACTAGCCATTTTAATTAACAAATGTTGAAGAATTGTGGATTTTAAAAAGAATATTCAGCAAGGAAAGTGGGTCTTAGTTTCAACATTTCAGATTTTCTTAAGGAATGGTGGGTCACACACATAAAAGCCAGAGATAAAAACTATGTCCCGCTTTTTTGATGAGCATAGCCTGAACTAATCAGATCTAAAATCACTTTTTAAGTCTGCTGGCATATCAACCATCTATTCCAGTAAGGTCTACTCCCATAAGTTCAAGGAACACTTCTTCCAAAGCAGGCTCCATAGTGCGCATTTCTATTATTCTGCCACCGTTTGTCACGACACGTCCTGTGATCTCATTAACAGTATCCATATCTGCTGTCACAAGTACGAACCTGTCCTGCAGGCGTTTCACACCCTCAATACAAAGATCAGCAAGATCATCTACCATGAACTCCAGTCTGTAAAGCACCTTAGAATGTTCCTTACGTATCTCAGCAACAGATCCCAGTGTAACCTGCTTTCCATCCTTGATTATCAGAATACGATCACATAACTTCTCCATTTGATATAGGTTGTGAGCACTGAAAATAATGGTCTTTCCGTTTTTCTTGAGTGATCTGATATACTCTGTTATGAATCTGGAGGTCATAGGATCAAGGCCTGAACCCGGTTCATCATATATAAGAAGTTCCGGGTCATTGATAAGGGACCTTGCAATAGCAACCTTACGGCGCATACCTTTGGAAAGGTCTCCAATTCGTTTGCCTGCCGCATTGAGCGAGAGGTCTTTTAGCAAAGAATCGATCCTTTTTCTGGCAATGTACCCATCTACATCATATAGTTCACTGAAGAAGAGTAAGTAATCACCCACATACATGCCTTCATAGAGGGGAGATTCTTCCGGCAGAAACCCAAGTATAGATTTGACCCGTACAGGATCCACTGATATATCGATACCGTTTATTTGTAGGCTTCCCGCTGTAGGATGTACCAGGCCGCTTAACATTTTCAGAGTAGTGGTCTTACCTGCACCATTAGGACCTACGATACCGAATATCTCACCCTTTTCCACATTGAAACTTAACCGGTCTACGGCAACAAATTCACCGTATTCCTTTCTTAACCCATTCACTTCGATCATGTATATGATAAAACAATACTTTAAATTATATATAATTACTTGACATTGTCTTCAGATAATTATATATCAATGAAAGAGCTGCTCAGATGTGTCCATACCTATTAATATAATAAATTCATTATATATTTTGATGCCAGGCTGGTATACTGTTGCCAAATGGGAATTGATCCGATCGGGAATGAAGTTCAGCCGCAGGTCTATAATTGCAGTCCTGTTCACGCTACTGCTACTCTCGGGTGTATCTTATGCAGTATCTCTTACAGGCATGAATTTGGATCAGAAGATATACAGTGTGGTCACTTCTTCCTCAGAACTGGACAGTATTATCGACAGTGATGATAGATTCGATGTATTGCCTGCGGATAGCATGGATGCTGACATAACTATCGTTGAGGATCGTGCATACATTTCGGGCACAAAGAAATCAATTGCTGCTGCAGATGCATTGGAAAAGGTATTCATCAATTACAGAGAAACTGTGCTTTCATCATACAACGATGTCAACAACAGCCATCCGGTATGGATTACCATCCATGACCTTGAAAGACCTGAGAGTTTCCAGGTATTTGGAAGCGCTACTAAGAAAGATGATCAGTTATCAGATATTGAGAATGAGAAATTGGAAGGTAGCGAAGAAAATAAAAGAACCTCAACGGCTGGAAAACACACTTCAACAATTATTTCACCTGAAGAACTGGATGAACTGGAAAACAGTAACTCTAAAACACTATTTGAGAGGCAGACCATTGCCACACCTTCAAATTTCACGCCACCCATACCTTTCACAGCAATACTTTACTCTTTTCTGTTCATCTTTCCCATATATTTTGTGTCCCAGTTCTATTCTTCCAGTATAATGGAAGAGAGAACGAACCGCAGATGTGAGCTGTTGCTTGTGGCACCGCTTAGAAGCAGGGACATAGTGCTTGGAAAAAGTATGCCTTACATACTCTTTGCCATGCTCTTGCTATTTATTATCTCCCTGTACATAGAAAGACCATCAGACATTCAGGAATTGAGAACATCCCTTGCAATGATAGCAGTGATATTTCCAGTGTTACTCCTGTTCTTTTCATTATCTTTCATAGCAGCCATATTTTCCCGCAGTTTCAAAGAACTGACATTTGCCATGGTGTTCTTCTCAGTGATCGTTTCAGGATACGTATTCTTTCCTGCGATGTTCGCAAATGTGCATACAGTGAGCTCCATATCTCCAATGACACTCATAGTGAACCTGATCGAAAAGGGAAATATAAGCTTTGGAAAGTACATATTCTCCACATTACCCTTTTATCTTGTTGCATTGAGCATCTATGGATTTGGTACGGCTATCTTCAGGGAAGAGGACCTGTTCAGCCAGAAGACCATACCTGAGAAAATTATGGATTGTATGGAAATTTACCTGTCATCACCTCTAGGTTCTGTATTTGCCCTTAGTATCGTATCGATCCCTTTTGTATACATGGCTCAATTGATGCTGATAGTCATGCTTTTCAATCTGCCACTTCCTTATTCAGTGATCACAATGATAATACTCTCAGCTTTCGTGGAAGAAATCGCAAAATCAATAGGTATCTACACAATCATGAAAAGAAGGTTGAAGCCGCTGAACCTGAAAAACGCCGGAACGCTTGCATTGCTTGCAGGAGGAGGTTTCTTCTTTGGAGAGAAGCTTGTATCTGTAATAACTCTTGCACCCATTGCCTCTTCAGCATTCGGTTCGGTAATGACCATGGGCACATTGCTCCTTATACCCCTCTTATTACATGTGACAACGACTATGGTCACTTCTCTTGGAGTGTATTTTACAGGCCACAGAAGCTATGTGTTTTTCCTGTTATTAGCAACCGCAATGCATACAATATACAATATATACATGCTCAGGGGGCTTCTTTTTGGCTGAGACTAAAGTTTACCCGAAAAAGATAATGTCGATCGCCAGAAGGGAATATAAAGGACTGCTGCTGGAAAAGACATTCGTTCTTTCGGTACTTGTGCAGCTGTTCATTGCTTCCTTTTCTGCATTCCTTGTTGTAGGCCTTACATCATTCTATGACCCTATGGCCCTGCAAGGCATGCAAATGAAAGAATCGAAGATAGGGGTTATCGGAGACACCGAAGGAGAACTTTTCAAGCTAATGAAAATAAGCGATCTGGAACCTGTGAAATATACAGATTTCAGGGAAGCATATACTGATTTCTATGACAGGAAGATAGATGCTATCATAAACATACCTAACGAAACGGCTGATGGCAATGATCTGATCAATCTGGACATATATCTGCCCAGTTCCGAACTCAAAGCAACCATTGTTTCACTGCAGTTGAAAAAACCACTTGAGAAATTCGAGCAAAGTGTAAGGAGTGTAAGAACTATGAGACTTGATGGTTACACACCTCTTGATATCCAGATAATCCGGGGTAATAAAGGTTCATCATCCAGCAAGCTGGAGTTCGTCTACGTGGCACTTCTGCCTTTGCTGATGTTCACTCCGGCTTTCATATCAGGGGGGCTTGTTATTGATATGATCACTGAAGAGTTCGAACGCAAGACGCTGGAAATGCTGCTTGTTTCACCGGTATCCCTGCTTGATGTAGTGGGAGGTAAAACACTTGTAGCTACTGCCATAGCACCTGTACAATCCCTGGCATGGATGTTACTGCTGGGACTTAATGGTATACAGATCAGTAACTTTACCGAGATACTGCTTGTAGTTACTATGATATCCCTGACACTGGTCACTGCAGGGAGCATGATAGCTGTCCTGTGTAAAGAGAGAGGGACAGCACAGTTGTTCTATTCGCTTGTACTGATACTGCTGTTCATGTCATCTTACCTGTACACCAATTCACCACTGAATCTTGTGTCAAGGCTTGCTCTTGACAGCATACGAGGTATGGAAGCGTTTGCATGGACTGCAGGATATATGTTCCTTGCCCTTCTGTTGTTATGGATGCTGACAATACTAGTGAAAAAAGATCATATGAAGGTATGATATGAAAAGAACGGCACATGTCCTTTTCAGTTTCCTTATAATAATATTGCTGGTTTTTACCTATCCTGCCAATGCATATGATTTCCAGCATGAGGACATCTGGGTATATAAGGGAAGTGTTGAACTTGGAGCTGGAGAGAAAGCTAGCATTGAAAGATACATCCTAAAGATCTATAGCCTTGACCAGAACACTGCTGAACCATCTGCTGTCGTTCTTGTGTACAAGAACGGAGACTTCAAAAAGGCCTATTATGTAGATGCTGGTCCCAATAGTCAGAGAGTATATGATAATGACCTTAAGATCAAAGTGGTCGGAATTACTGCAGGTAAGATCTCGATCGCTGTGTATGAACACGAATTTGAAAAAGTATGGGTGCTGTCCACTCCTAAGGTTTCGCTATCTATGGGAGATGTGATTTGGGATGGAGCATATGCACTTTCATTAACGAACATCTCCAGCAAAGAAGTGAACATTGCAGTTGTGTCCCCATCCGGGAAATATGAGAATTCTTTTGCATTGAGAGACCATAAAAAATATGATAATGCATTTATGGTCAGACTGGTCTATATCGACAAGACCAGATCACAGGCTTTCATTGAAACCTACAGACCTGGAAAACCGGATGTAGAGGTAAATATATCTCCTTCCAAGAATACCTTTGAGGCTGATGAGCCTGTTTCCTGCATTTTGAGAGTTACCAACAATGGTACTTTAGCTTTGAGAGACATAAAAATAGATAATATGGTCAGTGAAGGTGTATTTACCGAACCGAGAATGTCATTGGAAACACTGGCACCATTGCAAACAGTGGCTTTATCCGCGGGTCTTGATATCCCTGCTGCTGCAACAGGCAAGTCCATATCGGTCACCACAGAAGTATCGGGTGAAGATCATTCCGGAGATGCATACTATGCAACCGATACTAATGAGTTCTTTATTAATCCCTATATATCCATGACCAAGGAGGTCATTGGGAATAAAGGCCCTTCTGGAAAAACCATTGTTCCTGTAAATGAGCAGCTGAAAGTACGCCTGAAACTGAAGAACATGAACAATATGCCCGTAGCATTAAAGATAACAGATAGGGTACCTGAGTCGTTCAGGCTGCTGGATACAGAAAAGCTTGAATGGGAAATGCAAGTCGGCCCGCATGCTACGAATGAGATAACTTACATTGTTACTCCAAGCTTTCCAGGTAATTTCACTTTGGAAAATGCCGTTGCCACCTGGCAAGATAAGGGGAATCTTTATGAGGTAACATCTGGCGCACCAGAGGTAATGGTGAACGGTTCCTATGTAGTGACAGATAAGACCGTGAGTAGCAGATATGCAATGGAAGGGGAAATAATTACTGTGACCTTGCAAGTATTGAATATAGGTGAGGGGGAAGCTGAAGTCCATGTGCAAGATGAACTGCCTAAGGAAGCTGATCTTGTCAGCGGCAACCTGCAATGGTCCGGTAAACTTGCTCCTGGAGAAGTGGCTCTCCAGAGCTATGACATAATGTTTGCAGAAGCAGGAGAGTACACATTGCCCGAATTTGAGATGAGGTATATTGACCATCAGATGAAAAAAATGACAGTTTACTCGAATACGGTAGAAATGTACATTGACGGGGATGTGGTATCTGAAGATAATGAGCTTAAAGATACCAGCACAAAGGCTGTTGGAAATGAAACACAAGTCAGCAAGATCACAAAAGTGCAGGCTGCAGGCTTTTTAGTGTCTTCTTTTGTGGGGTTGTTGTTTGTTGTATCACTGATACCTGTAGCGGTGTTTTATTTAATTCGGAAAGTATATAATTAATAAATTAATAATATGGTTTAGGTATATTTGACGAAATGTACTATGAGGATACCATGGACTTTGCATATTCTGCTATCTCACTGGCGATATTTGCCCTGTTAACATTGCTGGCGATCATACTCATGGTATATGTATCTTCTGCCATTGCCATACTTGCTCTTCTATTATTGCCTATGATGTGCATTTTCATAATACCTGATACAACATTGTCTTTCCTGGCCTTCAGGCATTTAGTGCTTGCAGAAGGTAATGTACCCATAAACAACTACCATGTGCTGCTGTTCGTCTGGTCAACGCTTATCGGGATCATAGTTTACTCAGAGATCTTTACCTGGTACCTGGGAAGGAGAGAAAACAAGAAGGTGCCGATAAAAACAGCAAATGCAAAGCCTGAAAAGAATATCGCAGCTTCTTCAAGGGAAATTATTGCAAAGGCTGGTTCTTTGATGCACAGGTAATGCCATGACAGAGAAATTGACCTGGAAGGGGATTATAGATATTAGTCAATCATTTAATATTAATTGAGTAACATCATATTTCATTACCAGACAAGAAAAAATTCCGATAGAACATCATCTTTCATCAGAAGAATTACTCAAACATATCAAGTCATTAGAAAAAGACACACGAGTTCTACAACGTTCGTATTTTATTAAACATCGTTATGATGATGCTTCAGTTGAAGAAGCATCTAAACTTGCAGGGATATCAAAACCAGTGGAGTGTCAATGGCAAGACAATGGAATCAAAATGGATATGAGGGTTCAAAGCCTAGGTTTCCAAGGTTTTATCCCTCAAAACTTACTGATGATCAAAAAGAAGAATTAAAGGCAATGTTACACACGCTTGATGATTGGTCAACAAAAAAAGTACAAGAACTCATTTATAAAAAATTTAAGTTTCAGATCTGTTAATACATATTAAAATCAACATTTAAGACAGAAATAACAATTCTGAAACAGTACCTATAAAATAGTGAAATAAATTCTCAATTTCATTTGTTCTTTGAATACCGAGGATTTCTACATAGCTCTATATTCTACAATAGAGAGAATTAATTTAATTACAATATACATTGAATAATAAATAATAATCTACGTCATCTGTAGAAAATTAGTTGAAATTACAAAGTAAATAACCTATATAATAGTATACTGAGTTACTAATAATTCCATGTTAGTCAAATTTACTTGTGTATGACCGCAAGTAACAGTATACATTACAATTATACCAAAAAGATAATCCTTGGCATAGAGAAAGACGACTACGGAAATTTTTTACCAACAATAAACCTGCTGAAAAGCTCTGTATTGGTATCGATCTCAGGAGCTTTACGTATATATATAGCATCACTACTGCTTCTGGCACAGACCTGCATATTGAACTGCGT
>JAHFZE010000078.1 GCA_020854785.1 Methanomethylovorans sp. | reverse complement strand
TAGTTCTAATGCATGCTACAAGGGTCCTACGACAACACCCGGTATAGTGGGTGCCCCGAGAAGTGTGGCTGTTTCTATCAGGCAGAAATATGACCTTTATGCCAACGTGCGTCCCATCAAGACCTTCCCGAACACCAGCAGACCTCTTGGTGATGTTGATTTCGTGTGTGTCCGTGAAGGTACTGAAGGACTTTATGTGGGCGAGGAGATACGTCTTACAGATGATGTGGCCATAGCCATCAGGAAGATCACTCGCACAGCAAGCGGCAAGGTTGCAAGATATGCCTTTGAAGAGGCCAAAAGAAGAAATTATGATACCGTGGTGGCTATCCATAAGAGTAATATTCTCAGGCGGACATGCGGCCTGTTCCTGGAAGAAGTGAACAAAGCCGCTGAGAAATATCCGGGTATTGAAGTGTGGGAATACCACATCGACAATATAGCACAGCAGCTGATAAAGAATCCGCAGATATTCAATAACAAAGTATTACTTTCCACGAACCTGTTCATGGATGTGCTCAGTGAGGAATGTTCTGCCCTTGTGGGAAGCATCGGCCTGATATATTCTGCCAATATAGGTGATAATTTCGCTATGTTCGAGCCAGCTCACGGTTCTGCTCCTAAATATGCTGGATTGGATAAAGTAAATCCGGTGGCTACAGTGCTTGCAGGTGCCTGGATGCTCGGATATCTGGGTGAATCAACGCAGTCAGCAGCCATATTCAGGGCTACTGAGCGTGTCATATCTGAAGGTAAGTACGTTACCTATGATCTGGGAGGCAATGCAAAGCTCAGTGAAATGACAAATGCGATCGCAAAGTATACTGCAGAGGAGCTGAAGTAATAGCTTCTCTTCTTTTTCTGCTCGAGAGCAAATAACAGGTTGTATTCCACAGTTATATTTTAACCAGTCAAAAAAGAATGTAGATGGCAGGCTCTGTATAATTTTAATATAAAGCAGCCTGACCTTCTCTTTTATGATTCAGTCCACTTCGCCATGCATACGTGGTTTGATCTCCTGTTGTTTATTTCCAGTAACATTATCCGGATTTTCATCATCCTCTCTGCGATGCAGGTCCTGGTCTACTATGGGGTTGAACATAAAGTATTTCTTGACATAGGCGCGGATCTCCTCATCGGAAATGCAGGAAACCCTCTTTTCTTCATTAAAGAGTCTCTGGATGTCTGTCTGTATATTCCTTAAACGCTTATCGTTCTTATCTACTTCTATGCGAACATCCATCATTTCTTTGAGCGCTTCCTGAACTTTGAACTTAAGCACTTCAATTCCTGAGGAGTCTCCTATAAGGAAATTCCTTTGCCCCCCGACCATCTCGGGCGGATATGGTTCATATGTGAAGGGGTTCTTAATCACGCCAGCAGTGTGGATGCCTGACTCGTGGGCAAATACATTCTGACCTACCACGGATTTATTTCTGGGTATGCGTATACCTATTTCCTTCTCCATGAACGTGGCAAATTCCACTAGGCAAGTAAGGTCATATTTCTCAAATCCCTTAACACGTCTTTTCAGGAAGACCAAAAGTTTTTCCATCTCTGCATTGCCAGCCCTCTCTCCAATACCCAGATAGGTCACATTGGACCAGTTGGCGCCATGCCAGTAGCCTGCCAGGGAGTTTGCAACTGCTAGCCCGAAGTCATCATGGCAGTGAGTTTCAATGTTCTTTGCACCGAGTTCATTTTTCAGGTATTTGACAATTGTGGGTATTCCATAGGGTTCATCCACGTTCATGAACGGGATGCCATATCCTATGGTGTCACAGATCCGGATAGTGCAGTCAGGATCGATCTCAAGTATCTTTTCCACCAGAGGGAACACGAAATCATAATTGTCAGCACGGGTCATATCTTCGATATGGGCGCGTGTTCTCAGTCCGTGGTCTACTGTATATTGCAAGGCATTAAGATACTTCTCCTGAGCTGCTTCCCTGGTCGGAAGTTTCATCTTATCGTAGATATGAGGGTCGGACACGGACATGAGGATGCCTGTTTCTTCTATTCCGTCAACGTTGAGGACCATGTCGATATCCGCAGGATTTGCACGAGCCCATCCTGTTATTTCCGGGAATTCATACCCTTTGTCCTGCATGAGTTTGATAGCCTTTCTATCCCTTTCATTATAGACAAATGTTTCCAGCTTTTCAATGCCGATCATATGCAGATATTCGTATATCTGCACTTTGTGCTTACTTCTTATAACAATGCCCGGCATCTGGGCTCCATCCCTTAAGGTACTGTCACTGATCGACACCTCCTGCCCATAGGGGAGTTCTATCTTAGGCAGGTCATCATAGTCCCGGTATGTCTTCATTTATTTCCTCCAACAGCGCCAGAATAACTCTATTCTGGCAAAATGATACGTTCACATCTGCATTTAAAGGCATGGTCCAATATGATCTTACAGATCAAAGGAAAGCTCCAGCAGATGTGTACAAAACCTGCTATTCTACATGTGTGTTCAGATTAAAAGGTTTTCTTTGGTTATCTGCCTTAAGGATTTATAATTTAAACGCTAATCTATAGACCATGTGGAGCACGATAATGCAGAAATTCGAAAAACACCCTGCTCAGCAGAAAGTCATAAGACTGCTTTTCGAGAGGGGCTTTCAGGTCAACGAAGAGGGAAAAGTTACATCCGGTAAGATAGAGATCCCCCACACTCAGCTTGCCCGGGAGGTAGGGGTAGACAGGCGTGTGGTGGACTCTACTACAGAGGCCATACTTGAAGACCCTCTTTTGAAGAATATATTTCAGAAAGTGCATTCCATACCATTTTTAAGGGATGTGGCCCCTTCTCTGGGTCTTGGGGTAATTATCATAATTCCAGACGATGCGGCACATTCGGGTATAATTGCAGATGTCACAGGCGTGATCTCAGGTCACGGGGTCAGTATAAGGCAGGCTGTTTCCGATGATCCATATTTTACGAATGAACCACGTCTGACAATTATCACTGACAGTAAGGTTTCAGGAGAAGTGGTAGAGGAACTGCTCAAATTGAAAAGCGTCAAAGGAGTCAGTGTATCCTGATCTTTATATTGGATGTCCGGATGGGGATCTCACAGCACGGCCTTTGCAAAGGCTGTGAACAGCTTCAGCATGTGAGCTGACCTTCTTGGGTCAAGCATTTTCCTGATGAGCACTGATGGATGGTCAATATCCCCGTATTGTGTGATCGTGTTCAGGATCGATGGCGAGTTCATAGCTCCCAGCAGTTCATCAAGCTCGCTATCGCTAAGCCCCTTTATGAAATCATGTATCCTCATTCCCATGCTGAGTTCTTTTCCCACAGCTGCTTTCCATTTTTTCTCGTATTGCTGTAAACTGG
>JAHFZE010000146.1 GCA_020854785.1 Methanomethylovorans sp. | reverse complement strand
CAGCGAGAACAACTCCAAGGTGGAACAGATCAGCACCTCCATAGAAAGCGTGCTCAGGGCAAAAGGTAAGCGTTACCTTATGATGAACGTACCTGAATCATCCCTGGAAGCCGTTAAACAAGTACTGCCTGGTCTTGCAGGTCCCACCGTCATGAAAGTAGAATCCTCACAGTCCATTCTTGCAGTACACGCTGTAATAGATGCTGACCTCATTTTCTCTACGGTCAACAAGCTAAAATCTGTAGGAGCAAAGGACATACTTGTGATACCTATTGAAAGGTTAATGCCCTGAGGAGATCATTCGATGAAATTTGAAGTTATTCCTGCAGTAGACATGAGAGGGGGCAAATGTGTACAACTAGTTCAGGGAGTTCCCGGAAGCGAAATGATCTCACTTGATGACCCAATAGCTGTGGCTCTGGATTGGATATTCCAGGGAGCAAAGACCCTGCACCTTATAGATCTGGACGGTGCACTGGAAGGTAAAAGGATCAACGCACCCATTATTGAAAAGATAGTACGCGAAGGCAAAGACAGGGGAGTAGTTATCCAGATAGGGGGGGGCATACGTTCCTTTGAAGATGCAGCACACCTGCTTAACCTTGGTGCTGACAGGGTGATACTGAGCACAGCAGCCCTGCGTGAACCGGAACTTGTTAAAAAACTGGCCCACGAGTTCGGAAGCAAACACATAAACGTAGCTTTGGACTCAAAGAACGGAAAAGTGGCCATAGAAGGCTGGAAGAAACTTTCAGAATTCACTGCAGTGGAGATGGGACAAAAGTTCGAGAAGCTGGGGGCAGGTACTCTGCTTTTCACTAACATAGATAACGAAGGGCTCATGCGTGGAGTGGATGCAACACCCACTGCTGAACTAGTTAAAGCTGTGAACATACCCGTAATAGCTTCAGGAGGTATAACCACTCTCCAGGACATACTCACCATCAGGGCAACCGGTGCATGCGGAGTGGTAGTGGGAAGCGCGTTGTACACAGGCAAGTTCACTTACTTAGAAGCTCTTACCATCCTGAAACAAAAATGAAGATAACTGAACATTGTCTGACATCTTCTGTCTGATATAGTCTAACATAAATACTTAAAAAGGATAAAAAAAGGTAAGTGAAAGTTATGAGGAAGGCAAATATCTCCCGTAAGACCAAAGAAACCGACATACGAATCGAACTCAACCTGGATGGGGATGGTATTTCTGACATTTCCACAGGTATAGGTTTCTTTGATCACATGCTGCACGCATTATCAAAACATGGTAATTTCGATCTTGTGGTCAAAGCCGAAGGGGACCTTATAGTAGATGACCACCATCTCATAGAGGATACAGGTATAGTACTGGGACAGGCAATAGCACAGGCTTTGGGAAACTGTGCAGGTATAGCCCGTTTTGGAGAGGCAAGGATCCCTATGGATGAAGCCCTTGCTTCAGTCGCCCTTGACATTGGAGGGCGCAGCTATCTAATACTGGATGCTGCTTTCACCTCTCCTAAAGTAGGAGAGTTCAGCACCCAGATGGTGAAACACTTCTTCGAATCCATAGTAAACAATTCTAAGATCAATATGCATGCAAGTGTATACGGAGACAATGACCACCACAAAATAGAAGCACTTTTCAAGGGCTTTGCTTATGCTCTGCGCAGAGCAGTAATTGTGGAGGGCGGAGGGATAAAGAGCACAAAAGGTGTGCTTTGATCTTATTTTCCTCAAAATTTACTTTTCAGCCTCTCATAAAAGAAATGGTCGTTGCCATCTGTTTTGCGCAGCAGCCTTTCTACTATTAGTTCCGGTGTGCTCCTTGCTACATAATTGTAGCGAGGAGTCCGATCTACAATTAGATTAAGGTCACTGTCCAGACCATTTGCCTCGATACCATCCACCCTTACATTACTTTGTGTATTTTCCATAATGAGCCCGGACAGATGTGACACGAACACTGCCAGGCTTTTCTCGTTCTCGGAAAGCATTTCCAAAATACCAGAAATTATCCTGGCAGATGCACCCGGTTCTGTGATAGACTCCAGTTCGTCCACAAGCACCATCTTTCCTGAACTGTCTACAACCACTGAAAAATCGACCAGTGTTGTTTCGAAAGCTCCTGCATCAAGAGTACCCTTGGATTTGGCAAAATAGTATAACCCATCAGTCAGCCCTACCTCCATGGCTGCTGCAGGTACGGGAAAGCCCATGTGGGTAAGGATGATACACTGCGCTAACAATTCCAGAAGTGATGTCTTGCCCCCCGAGTTCACTCCGCTTAGGAGGACTATCCTGCTCACACATTCCTTACGACTGAAGGATGTCTCACCAACTGCATAATCAATTGGTACAACAGTGCCATGTCTGGATCTAAGGAAGAGGTTCTCTGCTTTTTTCAAACCTATTCCTGTCCCTTCTATGATCCTGGGGAGAGAAAGGGCATACTCCGAAGAGAAACAACCAATGGTGAAACCAACATCGAAGTCCAATACTTCTTTTACGATTTTCCGGATAGTATCGTGCAGATCCACAAAGGAACGCGCCACTTGCCTCTTATGCTCTATCTTTCTTTTTGCTATCCTCTCTTTTACATACTGTTTCAGGACAGTTACCTGTGTCCTGTCTGCCTCCACCGGATGGCTAATGCTTTGAGGGAATAATGCATCCAGGAAAAAGATCTCTTTCTTTTGCAGGGAAAGAGTTGTGCAAATATTCTTCCTGGCCTTCTCCACCACTGAAACATAATTATGACGCAATTGGTTCTCCAGAACTGCCTTTAGTTCAGTATTGTCATGCATCATCCTTAACATATCCTGACCACTGAGAACAAGCTGGCTTTTTTTGAGAGCATTACCGAGTTCCTCATTAGCAAAGGTGTTTGCACTCACCACAGCAGCATCAATTCCTTCAAGTATTACTGCAAGCCGGTCTATCTCGGGGTCTGTCCCTGCCCTCACATCGCCATTCTCATCTATCATGCAGGCGGCTTTTTCCAGCTTATCCAGAGCTGCATTGTCCACGTCCTGCAGGAAGAACATGCCTGTCTCCCTGATAATTCTGGTAACCTGAATTGAGCACTCTATCACCTGCAGATTACGTGAAACCTGATTTATCTCGTTCTCAGGGACTATCTTCCATTCTTCACAGGCTTCCAGGTCGGGAATTATCTCGATCTCCACATCCTCGGGCAACTCACAGGAGAATAGATCGTCGTCTGCGGCTATTACGTGAGAATATCCCCTTGCCGAGTCCACTATATCTGTAAGGGAACTTACAAGATGTACATCCAAATATTCTCCAAACCGCTTCTTTATCTTTTCAAGCCTGTTTGGATCAGTGGTCAGGATCACCCGATCCCGCACTTTCACAGGTTTCTGTTTTAGGTTGAGTGGTTTCACACCACTTAGTAAGGATAAAAAAACTTCGTTTCCTCTGAGCATTCCAGCATGTTCGATATGTTGTGCCACCAAACTTCTTATACATTCTATCCTATCCCTGCTGGATGCCGGATAAGGAAAAAAGGTATGCATCTTCTCTCTTGCATAACCTGTGTGTGCAAAGGTCTTAATAATATCCAGCAACCTCTCATAGATATCCATGGACTCGCGTGTTTTCAGGAAATCCTGTACCTTGACACCTTCTATTCTGGTGTTTACCTCCTGCACCAAGGATATCGCATATCTCTGACCTACACCTTCCATGCATGATATGCTTGCCACATCACCATTTAGGATGGCTTCAAGAGCATTCTGTTCGGTGCCAAAGTGTTCTATGAAACGTCTGGCCATTTTTCCCCCGATGCCAGGGATGTCGTTTAAGGAAAGTATGCTTTCTCTGTTCTTCATGCTTTCACTTCTCACACTTCAAAAAAATCCCCCAGTTTACAGAGAGATATCCCCCGTTCCACCTTGTACCTGTCTTTCATAGACATGCTACTTACAGAAGAGGCGGCCTTAGGCTGAAACTTCTTAGCCTGATCCTTGTTCCTCCTGCTGTCTATCATCTGGGAATCATAATATACATCCCATAGTTCCTCCACCTCATCCGATGTGTTCATAGCTGTAAGGCTTCCCAGAATAGAAGAATTAACGACTATGAAACTGTCAAGACCTATATAATGACCATTACCTATCCAAGCTTTGCACCCATTGACCACAGCCACCGAAAGGTCCGGATTCTTTCTAGCCAGCCACCTGCAGAACATATCTTCGATCCTGTGTTCCGGTTTGATATCCGCTGTAAGTATCCCTCTTACAAAAGCAGGCCTTGCGAACATGCATAACCTGTGATAGGAAAGACTCACTTCTCGCATACATCTATAACATCGCTTTTGTAATTGCGTCTTGCCTGAGAAAAGGGAAATAATATCCTCTGATAAGCTTATAGCTCTTACAAGCTCTGATGGGTCACAATTTGAATGTCTGAGCACCAGGTCTATAAAATGGATGGGATCTGGTTCTTTCCTGTGGGAGAACTTCAAATGACGATCCCAGCCCTTACCAAAAACAAGTTCTGCAAGCTCCATTGCTGGCAGCGTCGATCCAAAACCAGCAAGCTCAAGGTCATTGCCTGTTCCAGCAAAATCGATCTTTCTTCGAAGTTCTTCCAGATCCTCAGCAAACATAAGGTCTGCATCAGGTGACTGCCGTAGTATCAAACAGGCAAGCAACACACCTTCTACAGTTGTCCTGAAGCCTATTATCATGAACATACCTCCATAAAAGCAGATAGATTGGTCTGACAGCAGCCTTTAAGCTT
>JAHFZE010000061.1 GCA_020854785.1 Methanomethylovorans sp. | reverse complement strand
TCGCATTTAGAATTGAGGATTGGTGTAACATGTCAATTTCAGTTGACTTATCGACCCCATCCTCGTTCCTTCCCCTGGTTTCAGGGGAAGGATGCCTACAAATGAAGTGCAGCGGGCAGGAAGGGGTCATGCTCTTTGGGCTCCCCATATTCATTATTCATTTTCAGTAGAATCGCAACGAGAAAATTATATTAATTCTTCCATGTGCGATTGCCCTGGTAGCAGGCGATCAGGTAGTAGGCAATCAGGGATCAGGCTGTTGTCATCGCGAGGGGCTACCGAAGATGGCGACGTGGCGATTTGAGGAATCCACAAAGATGGTGGGTTGGCAACCTACCTCACATCCTTTTGATATCGGATTAAAAATCAGCGATGACAATCTTCTTCATTTGCATCAAATTGGCAAAAGCGTGCGGCTTATCCATTAGCTCAGGCATATTTTCGGGTGTGATTTGCCAACTTAATCCATACTTGTCTTTACACCACCCACATTGTTCATATTCTGGTTCGCTTGAAAGCTTCTCCCAGAAATAATCGATTTCAGCCTGGTCTTTGCATTGGATCATGAAGGAAATTGCCTCGTTGAAAATAAAATTAAATTCTCCACCTGCGTCCATCGCCGCGAACCACTGATCGGTCAGCCTGAAATCGCCAAACATCAGCGCTCCTTTTTTTGCGGGTCCGGTTTTTTCAGGATAGTAGGCTAATTCACCTACTTCAGCATCCCCGAATACCGAGACATAGAAATTAATTACTTCTTCAGCGCTATTGATGTTTTTTCCAGCAAACATAAGTGAAGGAACGATGAACGGGCGCGGTTCACCTTCCGGATCAGTCAGGATCAACTGCCAACTCAGGCCATAACGGTCTTCGACCCAACCATAACGCTTACTGAATGGGTAGGATTGCAAGGGCATCAGCTGCCGGCCGCCATCCCCGAGTTTTTGCCAAAGTTCATCCAGATTTTCTTGTGCCTGATCATCCGTCAATGGATCAAAGTTCAGCATAAATGAAATTGATGGGTTGAATTTAAATTCAGGGCCTGCATTGATTGCCGTAAATGGTTGTCCTCCCAACTCGAAATCAATCGTGAGCACCTTGCCGGCAAGCTCAAGTTGAAAATCAGCCAGGCCTTCATCAGCACTGTTTGGGTAAAAAGACCTGGACTTAATCCTGCTCTCAGAAAATGCAGAAAGGTAAAATTCGACAGCTTCCTGAGCATTGCCTTCAAACCAAAGATGAGGTGTGATCTTATCATTCATGACTAACCTCCGAATTTCGATATTTTTGTTGACAAATTAATTTAATATTGTGGATATTATCTATCCATTATATCATATATATCTTAGCGATTCAATTCGGAGAGTTGTTCATCTCCAAACGGGAGCAGGCAAGTAAGTCCCATCGTCTATAAAGTGAGGCAAGTGTGATGCGATCATCTCCCTTCGGGAGGCAGGCAACCGGAGCGCACCCGGCTGCTATTTAATTGCTAAGTGAATTGTGAATGGGGGAGCAGGTAACAGGTATTAGGTATTAGGCAATCAGGTTTCAGGCGAATGTCATCGCGAGGAACTACCGATGGCGGTGACGTGGCGATTCGGGGAGAGAGAAAAAATTGATTTGGTGGGTTGGCAACCCACCCTATGACTACTTGAGGGTGCTGCAGAGCATAGTCTGCGGGCAGGGGAGTGCCATCAGGCAAATTACGGTCCAGTACACCGTGAGGGTAATCAAAAGCAGAAGAAGCCACGGCATGTCCATCCGCTGTATCCACTAACACGCTGCGGCCGGAAAGCGTGCCGTAGTCTATACCAATGACATAGCTTGCCATAAATACCTCCTATTTTATCTGGCTACGCTCGGTGATGAGTCTGCTTCCTAAAGCGCTGATAAGCTCTGCATCATTTTCCGGTATTTCATCCATAATCACATAATCCACATCGTTTAAATCCGCCAAACGTAAAAGGGCATTTCTTCCCACCTTACTGCTGTCACAGAGTAGAATTTTAAGGGCTGTATGCTTCAGCATCTCCTGACAGACCTCCACAAACTTAGGCTCAATACTGGTGATGCCACAGGTCGAGGAAATGCCGCTGCAGGAGAAAAACATCATATCCGTATAAAACTGTCGCACTGAGTTTACTGCCAGATAGCCACTGAGTATATAATCCTCATAAACTGCGCCTCCTAACAGTGTCACTGCAGCATCACTGCTTTGACCTAACTGCAGACTCATTTCAAGGCTGTTTGTAACAACCGTAATGTTCTTGAGCTCTGCAATATAAGGCACTAACGGCAGGCAGCTTGTGCTGCTGTCAAAGAAAATAGAACTGGAACTCTTTAAAAATGCAGAGGCGATGGAGGCAATCTTCTCTTTTTTATCCTGATTACTCTTCATACGCACGAAAGAGGGAATGTCCTTGTCTACAGTACGAAGCATAGCCCCGCCCCAGACTCGCTGCAGAAGTCCGCTTTTTTCCAAAGCATCCAGGTCCCTCCGTATGGTTGCCTCGCTGACATAGAGCTGTTTTTTCAAATACTGAACCGTCACACTGCCCCGTTGCTGTAATATCTCATAAATTTTTGCGTATCTTTCATTTTGGAACAATAAGCATCTCCTCCGGTGATTGAATATGATCAAATTATATTGAAATTTTAAAAACTGTCAAGCAAATAATCGACTTTATGGGCAAAAATTGCAATATAGAAAACAAAATGATAAAATGCAATCACAAAGTGCCAAAAGACAACATATAGAACTGTGGTTATCGCCGAATGGACAATTCAGATGGATAAAACCAAAGTTTTTGACTTTGAAAGACTTACCACGTTTGGCGAGGTTGATTGTGCCTGCGGACAAAAGCACAGCACTGATACAAAAATCCTTGCCGTAGGTAGGGGAGTAATAGAAGAATTACCAGATGCCCTTAAAAAATTGAATGTCAAGCGGCCTATGATAGTCTCAGGATCTTTTGTGTTCCCGACAGTCGGGGAGAAGGTTTGTATGGTGCTGGATAAGGCGAATATAGAGTATTCAATCTTTGTCTTTGAGAGCAATGGCACAAAAAAGCTTCAGCCAAATGAAGAAGCTGTCACCGAAATAATAGAAAAATTTAACCCCATATGTGATATTCTCCTCAGTGTGGGCAGCGGCTCTGTCAGCGACGTGTGTAAAGCGGCAGCTACAGAACTTAATGTGCCGCAGCTTACCGTGGGCTCGGCCCCTTCTATGGATGGCTATACCTCCGCATCCTCCTCTCTTGAAATTAACAATACCAAGGCTTCTGTAAATGTGAATGCTCCCGTGGGAATTATCTGCGATGTAGAACTCATGGCTCAGGCTCCCATGCGCTTGCTGTGGGCAGGTCTGGGTGACATTGCAGCAAAGACTTGTTCTTTGTGCGAGTGGGAAATGGCCTCGGTTATCAAGGGTGAGCATTACTGCCCCTATACTGCAAATATGGTGAAGCTCAGCTATGAACGCAGCCTTTCCGGAGCTCCTGGCATACCTGAAAGAAATCTTGACTCGGTGCAGGCAGTTATTGAAGGACTGCTCTTGTCCGGGGTGTGTATGAGCTACGTAAATTCCTCCCGCCCCGCTTCTGGGCTGGAACATTATTTCTCCCACTGTTGGGAAATGATGGCCATAGCGCGGGGCAAAGAATACGACCTGCACGGCATATATGTGGGAATCGGCACTGTGATTACGCTTAATATATTCAAGAAACTCCGGTATCTTCGGCCTGACAGGGCTCGTGCGGAAAAGGCTGCAGCAGAGTTTGACCGTGATACCTGGGAAGCAAGATTGAGAAGAGTATTTAAGAGCACAGCGGAGAGCTTCATAGCCCTTGAGGATAAGCTTCGTAAAAACGACAGTAAAAACCGCATGCAGCGAGTGGATAAGATATTGGAAAAATGGGATAAGCTTGTAGAGATTCTGGAAAAGGCTCCGGATCCGGAGGAATTTGAGGCAGTACTCAGAAGCTCCGGTATGCCTACAAGAGCAAGCGAAATAGGTCTCAGCGCCGATGATGTGGCAGATGCTTTCGTATGCTCAAGGGATACCAGAGAAAAGTATCTCATAAGCTCACTTATTTGGGATATTGGGTACATGGACGAGTTTGAGGCTTTGGTGAAAGAGCTTGTCTGAGTATTTGATATAAGCGATAAAGACGATGATTGAAAGGAGGAATAAAAGAAAAGCACGTAATTTTCTTTAAAAACTGTTGAGTGAAAGAGCTTGTCTGAGTATTTGATATAAGCGAAAAAGACGATGTTTGAAAGGAGAAAAAGATGAAAAGCACGAAATTTTCTTTAAAAACTGTTGACGGGTGCAAACGTTTATTGTTCCTATTTATAGCGCTGATTATAGTCTTCGGTTTTATAGGGTCAATAATCTCCTCCAACGGCGGAGAAATCAAAGTGTCCACTCTGACGATCGATTCCCGCGGTGCTGAGATACGTATAGACCAGTATGTTCCGGCCGGGGTTTCGGATTCTGACAAGCTGCCCCTTATTCTGCTTGCCCACGGCAGAGGCACAAACAGGGGTGCACTGAAGGGTGTTGCCGAGGAATTTGCCAGACGCGGCTTCGTGGTGCTTAATGTTGACTCCTACGGTCAGGGCATGAGCGAGCAGCCCATCAGCGACGAAACGGGCCAGGGAGCAGCAGGCTTTGCCTGGCACGCGCCCGGCAGCTTTGGACAGCTTGACGCACTTGAATTTGCCCGCACTCTCAAATATGTTGACCAGGAACGTATCGCAATGTACGGCCACTCCATGGGTGCAAGCCGTGTCCGTTATGCGGCTATTGCTGACAGCGGCTATTATACCCTGAATGACCTGCTGATAAATGTTTTGGCAGAGAGCTTCGGTCAGACCTTTACTGCAGAGGAAATCAATCTGGACGCAGACCAGCTTGCGGCTGAACGTCTTAATGCAGACCAGCTCGAGCACTATAATACTCTCCGCGCCGAAAAAGAAAAGTTCTTCAACACTCGCCTCAATACAATCATCGGCAGCGACCCCGGAACTGCAGAGGTTGAGGTCGGCGGCCATCTGGTGACCAGAGCATGCCAGGCCAATATAATTCTGCTCAACGGTATGTATGATGACCTGGGCTCCGGCGCCAATTGGAATGAGGATGGCACAACCACCGAAGCTGTAATGGGCGGCGTCAAATTCGATCATTGGTATAGTATCGCACTGGATGGGTCTGAGCTCACGGAAATCGGCTCAATGGATACTGAAACCATCCTGAACAACGAAGAACTGGCAGCTGCCCTCAAGAACAGAAGCGCACGTATGGTCCTCTACGCTCCTGTTGACCACTGCGGTATTTATTTCAGCAATGAATCCAACAGACTTGCCTTAGTGACTATGACTCAGGCCCTGAACTACAACAGGGGTGACCTGACCGACTCCGCTACAGTGCCCCTTGCAAGCACAAGCAATATATGGATTTTCCGCGCGCTCTGCAATTTTGGAGCCATGCTCGCCATGTTCGGCATGATATTCCCCATTGTCGGTCTGCTTCTGAAAACAAAGTATTTCTCCGGCATCATCGCAGAGTCAAAGGAAATTGCTTCTCCCGCAGCACTGTCCAAGAACGCCAAGATAGCTTACTGGGTATTTGGCGTAATCACCATAATACTGACCTTCATTGCGCTGCGGTACGCCAATAATGAACTGCCTCCCCACTGGGCCGGCGGTTTTACATACAAGCTTCCTCCCAACATCTTCACTCTGGTGTCAACGAGCACCATTGCCTTCTGGTTCATTATCATGTGCGCAGTGATTGGACTGGTGCTGTTCACTGCCAAGGTTTTGGTAAACAAAAAGCTCGGCATTGCTGCCGATATCAAAGAGCTGAACGTAAAAATCAGCCCCGTTGCCTTCTTCAAGTCCTTCCTACTTACTATCATTATAATTGCCGCATGCTACACGATGATGATTATCTCCATGCGTGCCTTCGGTCAGGACTTCAGATTCTATGAGACCATGTTTGCCGAGATGAGGGCAGAAAGCTGGCTCTATGCTGTGCCCTACTTCCTCATCTTTGTGGTAATGTACCTATTAATTAACCTGGGCATCAACTACGGTGCACGCAAAGATATTTCTGAAGGCAAAGAATTGGTCATGAATGTTCTATTCAATTCTGTGGGTGCCTGGCTGGTGGTCGTGGGCAGCTACCTTTCCCGCCTGGCATGGACCGGCCGCAGCTTCAGTGAATTCACCCTCTCCTACTCAATGCTTCTCTATATCCCTGTCAGCGTGATTATAAACCGCAAGCTCTTTAAGATGACAAAGAGTGTGTGGCTTGGCACCTTCATTAACGCTGCACTTGTGGCATGGCTTTTCGTGTGCAAGTCCGGCGTCGGCGACGGTTACTATGCTCAGGGTATACTCAGCGTTCTGTTCAATTAATAAGCGTAGCTGCAAATATCTAAGATAAATTTAAGGGGCTGCCAGAAAACCGGCAGCCCCTTGACTTTGTTTAATCCAGGCTGTTTTGATACAGCCACCTGTACTATTCTCAGCCTATGTCCAGGGGTTAATACCCCGGGTATTTTTATACGAGCTTTGACGGGAAAACAATTTATTTCAAAGAATGGCATACATAACAGATGAGCGATGAAGGGGTTTGTGTTCAGTATATAATAACAGTAAATAAACAGCAGGGGAGGGGACGGCTATTTTTTGGCCGTCTCTTTTTGAATTTTGCAAAATTTTCTTGATAACTATATCGAGGGTCATGAGTATGAAAAGGTGCTGATTCCCATAAATATGCGCGATGACAGCGTCCTTGCAATCGGCAAGGGTAACCCTGAGTGGAACTTCTCCGCTCCCCACAGGGCGGGCAGGCTCATGTCCAGAACTGCCGCCAGAGCACAGCTCAACATGGAGGAATACCGCCCGCCTACCCTTCCGCCTCAAGCGCGGCTTTCTTGGCGGACTTATTCAATTTTCCACGATCGTGCGCGGAAAGGATCTGTTTGCGGATCCGATAGGCGAGCGGCGTCACTTCCAAAAGCTCATCCTTGCCCAGATATTCAATGGCTTCTTCGAGGCTCATGCGCGTGGGGGTCGTTAATCGGATTTCCTTATCGGCATTGGCTGCCCGCATATTGGTGAGTTCTTTTTTCTTGCAGACATTAATATCCAGGTCACCGGGACGCTGGTGCTGCCCAACCACCATACCGGCATAGACAGATACACCCGCCCCGTAGAACAAGGTCCCCCGGTCTTCAGCATTCTTCAGGCCAAAGGTGGTTGTCTCACCGGCTTCGAAGGCTACCAGGGAACCGAATGTGCTCTCGCCGATTTCCCCTGCATGCGGCAAATAGCCATGAAAGAGCGCATGGATGACACCATCG
>JAHFZE010000179.1 GCA_020854785.1 Methanomethylovorans sp. | reverse complement strand
TGAGATGTCTTATCTCAGGAGCCGTATCAGGTGTAATGTTCTCTGTACCATCCGCATTGATGATACGTACGAACTCTATCTGTCCACCCCTTTCTGCAAGAGCGCTTGTGACAATGATAAGAGCAGTATATACAGCATCACCAAGACCCGTAACGTCAATAAAGAGGTCTGTAGTACCCTCATGTACCCGCGTAAGAGTACCATTTATGATCGGCGGGAAAGATAGAACATTACCATTGGCATCGGTGATGAGCGGATATTTAGAAAAACCTTCTACAAGATGTGCAAACTTTACTCCCTTTGGGTGTTTTTCAAGTATTTCCCGCATGGACAAAGGCTCTGTGAGATCCAGAGGCACAAAACGGAATTCTGGGTCCACTGCCTGGTATTTGAAAGGAGGCTTGATATGTGCCATATCGTGTACGCCTATTGAAACTTTTTTACGGTTGCGCCCGATGGCCCAATGCAGGTCTTCCTGGAGGTCCATGAGGGATTTTATAGAGGAAGAAGTGAACTTCATACCTCTGACAACAGCGCACCCCAGAACCGGTCTGACATTATCTATCGCTGCATCTTTATAGATCTCTACATTGTAAGGTTTGACCTCGTACTCGCAAAGCCCTTTCTCAATCCCAAGGAAACCACGCATGGCCCTTGCGGCACCCTCAACACTGTACAGGTCAGGACGACTTGGAAAAAACTCGATGTCAACATGATCATCTTCTACACGTTCGACATCCGCACCGATCATTGGAATGCGGCTGACGATGGTTTTCCTATCGGCACCTGTAAGCTTTTCAAGGTCATTATAATCTAGGGTGATAACTGGCATGGAATATAGCCTCTTATTTATTGAAGGACTGAACGCTACCTGAACATGAACCATCTGGGATTTAATATTTTTGTTCAGGAAATGGCCGAGTATATATTACAGCATAATTGATACAAGAAGTGTGAACTTACCAAGGTTGCTGCCAAAAAATACCGCGCTGAACCAGACAATAGGTTCTACTGCTGCCAGCAGATAACATGCATAATTGTTCATAGAGATCCTTACTTTTTTAATGTAATTGAACGCGTAGAACATAACAGGCACAAAGCTCAGAGAGACAAAGGGAAGCAGGCTAAAGTAAACCGAAATGACCAAAAGTGCAATAGAAGCAATGTTAAGACATTTCAGTAACCTGAATTCCATGTGATCTCCCATTACAACTGGGATCGTGAGAAGACCGTTCTTTCTGTCACCTTCTATATCCCTCACATCAAATAATATCTGAATGGCAACCATTCTGGTAAATACAAATCCTGCCATGATCAATGCTGCAGTGGTGATGGGAATGGAATAGTAGAAGAAGAAGAACAGTACAAGCAAGGCCCACACCGTTGACACAAAGAAATTCTTAAATGCAATGATCTTTTTTGTGAGTTGCTTGAAATATGAACTGTAAAGAAGTCCAAGAACCAGGACAATGAATCCCAGAAGCATTGTTATACAGTTGCTGTAGTGCATAAAAAGTATCGTCAGGACAACAAAGGATCCTGCAACAACAATATATGTCTTTTTGTTGCCTGATAGATACGTAGCTCTTAAAGAGTTGGTCAACAGGTCATCAGACGCACCTTTAGTATAATCGTAAAGATAGATAGGATAGAATATCAGATAGGTAACAACGAGAAGGTCCATTCCTATCGGTAATCCAAAAACAAGAGAACACATTGCTACCACGCAGGCAGCACCCAAAGCAAAAAGATGCCCCCCAAATATGAACTCTTTCCAGAAACATGTAAGCATTTTTTGTAGATCGGTCCTAAGATTGTTGTTATTTGGAACATATTTGAACATGGAAACCACGAACTAGACAGGGGGTGGACATGATTGTAAGTATTATGAACATAAAATTATAATTTAGACTAAAAAATATGAACCGATTATTGATTTCTTGTTCAAAATAAAAATTATGTGGATAAAAGCATACAATAGACAATGTAGGCTCAAAAGGTCAATTTCAGATAAAACATTATCAATAGACGGATAAATGTAGGAAGACCCTGTTTTAAAAGTAATAAGAATTTATAAGCGATGTCCATACAGATTTTTAAATTGTTCTCCTATACGATGGTTTTTTATGCGTTTTGAAGAGAAAATAAACAGCGTGAAATAAATAGATATTTATAAAACCATATTGAGAAGCAACTCCCGTGTTGATGTGAAAGTGACTTGTTGTACATTTACATATATTATATGGCACAATTATTATATTATTATTTATAAATATGTTCACAAATATATAACTATGAAAATGTAATTGATGTCAATACATTAAAGTCCTAATTTGAATTGAAATAGACAAAACACTAAAATCTAAAAAGTTGATTGCAAGAATTTATGCAGATAACTACTTCAAGAACAGCATTACAGTCATTTTTTAAGATGTAGCCAAACTCTATAGTGGTGTAGACGATAATTACTTAGACATATCTACTGATCATGCAGTCTAATGCTAAAACTATTTTTATTGATATAATGGAAAAGTAATGTGGACAGTTGTACCAACATGCTCCTGGCTTTCGATCCATATCTGGCCACCATGGGCATCAATAATGGTCTTGCAAATGTAAAGACCTAAACCTGTGCCTCCATACCTTCTGGTCATCGAACCATCTATCTGATAGAATTTCTTGAAGATCTCACCTAACTGTGCCTGTGATATGCCAATACCAGTGTCTTTGACTTGCATGTGCAGGCAATTCCTCTCCCTTTTAACACCTATGAAAACACTTCCACCAGCGGCTGTGAACTTGATAGCGTTCTCAATTATATGTAACAGTACCTGTGGCAAATAGTCCTGATCAGCCCTGACCATCGGCTCAGATGAAGAAACATTGCACTCTACATTGATACGTGATTGTTTTATCTGCGAATCCAATGAATACAATGCCTGGTCAACAAGATCTTTCAGGCATACTGGATCGAACTTGTATTTTGCCTTACCAGCATTTACAATGTTCAAGAAAAGAAGAGAATCTATCAACCTTTTAAGCCTTATTGAATTACGCACGATAGCACCGGTAGCTTTTTTCTGCTTATCGTTCAAGGAGCCTAAAACACCTTCATCAAGAAGCTCACTATAACCCTTGATACTGATGAGCGGGGTCTTAAGCTCATGGCTGAGGTTTGAAAGGAATTCATCCTTCATCTTATCCATGGATTTTAACTCTTCATATGCTTTCGCAAGCTCTACTTCCTTTTTCTTACGCTCAGTGATATCTTCGCCGGAACTTATAGTGCCCATGATACGACCACTATCGTCCCTTAGCACAACATCATGCCAGAGAATTAGTCTTTCTTCACCGCTTCGAGTTTGCACATAGTTCTCCATGAAGGAAGGGGGTATCATTTCACCTGCAATGACCTTCTTGAAGTTCTCTTTGGTTATATCACGCACCCTGTCTGGAAGAAAGGCATCGAACCAGTTCCTGCCAAGAACCTCGTTCTCTGCATAGCCAAGAACTTCACATGCCTTCTTGTTGACCAGCACTATCTCCATATCATTATCGACCACACCAATAAGAGATCCTGCAGCATCGATGTATTGATGAGCTTTGTTCCTTTCTTTTATTACAAGTTCTTCAGCCTGCTTAAGATTAGAGATATCATAAACTATTGCCTGCAGACACCCCTGATCGCCAACATCGCAGCATGCATAATGGAGATGGATATTGACCCATTTTACTCGATCGTCTATGCGAACTATTCGATAGCTGTGCTCACCGGAATAACCGGGGATGCTAATAGCTTTTTCAGCATGGCTCTTAAAAGAAGAGAGATCATCAGGATGCAATAACTGTGTCCATTTGATCCTTCCGGAAAGAAAATCCCCTTTTTCATAACCTGTTATATTCTGTATAGCACCTGCAATGAAATGTACATTGTAACCGGGATCTGCCTGAAACAGTATCCCTTTGAAATTGTGCATGAAGGAAGTGTACTTTTTTTCCATTCTGTGAACTTGCTCGTCCAGACATCTCGAGCTCGAGCCATCTTCAAGGATCATCAATAGGCATTCTGTGCACTCCTCTGTTGTTTTCAGAGGATATACCTTCCAACAATATGGATATTCACCAGTATTAGTGATCAGAGCACATTCTATTTCCATTGGAAAAGAAAAGATGCCTGAGAAAAAGGAATTACATTTCTCTCTTACAGCGTCGCGTACATATTCGGGAACAAAAAATTCAAACCAATCCATACCTTTGATCTCTGTTCCCGGGCAAACCAACATTTGAGAAGCTCTATTACTTGTGTGCTTAATACACATATCCCTGTCCAGTACAACTACCATGGCACCCATTGCTTCAAAACAGAAAGATGCCATTGAAGATTTACCATTTTCAAGGTCTTGAAGTAATCTGCGCAACATATCTACATTTAAAGATAAATGAGTGGATTTTGCACATTGGGGATCAGAAAATTTGTTTTCCACGATCATGATAACAACAGAATTACTTTTAAAGAGGATTGAAATAAACAATTAAAAGAATAATCATATCTTATATATATGTTTCTACATAGATTTTGAAGCTGCTACTTATTTTTCAGATCAATATCCTGCGCTTAACCTATAACGAGTACAATTGCGCTATAGATACAATCTAAATTATAGTAGATCGTAAGAGTGGCTGTTTACTACTTTGACTGCGGAACTTTCAGAATTTGCTCAATTATGCAACAATAACTATATATAAAGAGAAAACACTATAAAACCAATATAATAGATTTTTTAATATAATATTAGTGACAATTGGTGGAAAAATGGCCGAAAATTCCAGTGTGATAGAAGAGGACAATAAAGAAAACCTGGAAAACATATCTGAAAACAAGGAAGATGGAGTGGTTCTGGAGGAAAGTACAGAAACTGATGTTCCTGAGATTTCCATTTATCGTCCGAAAATTAAAACTCAAAATCTTGAGCCACAAATAGATGGCATCCTGCAATCAACAAAAGGAGCTGCATCTAAAACTACCGAAGAAAGCACTATTGAGGACAAAGTCGAACAAAATGATGCCCTAGCAAATATATTTAAAACTGAAGAGAGCGCCGGCTCGTTATTAAAGGATATTGAAATACTGGTACCCCGTTCCCCTAAATTTGGAATACCTCGGAATATTGGAGAACATGAACTAGACGGAAAAGATACAGATGAGGAAAAGATATCTGATATTCCAAGCACTGAAAATGGAATTGCTCTTGTAACGCCTGAACAAAAGATTTCGATTGAAGATCACACAGTTTTACAAGAAGGTATAGATTTATCTAGTCCACTCCTCTTAAAGAGAACAAGTGAAAGAACAAAGTTGTCAGAAGAAGCTATTAGAACATCACCAACTGCTACTGCTGATGACAATGTGCCAAATGACACACAAGAGATTGAAAGTGAGAATACAGAAATAACAGTTGCAAGAGAATGCAGGTTACCTGAAGATCCTCTGAAAAAGAAGCCTTCATTAATGGAGAAGATCCGTAGTCTTTTCGAACAGGAAGAACAAGAGATAGAGAAATACGACCCTGAGATACACGGACAGATATCTCATTTTAATGGCCTTGAAGGCTACGAGGAGGTCGAACGTTACTGGGTAAATAAACCTTATACTTTCGTGGTCATCCTTTTCAATGCAGAGCGTAACAATCATCTCTACTATGTAGTAGAACCCGAACTGACTGACTTTGAAAAAATATTCCTCACCGAGATCAAGGACAGACTTAGAGATGTATTGCTTGTAGAAAAGGTAAATGAGAACGAAGATAAGGAAAAAATACTGGAGACAAAGATAGCCTCTATAGTAAAGGATTATGCTATCGAGGTCACACCTGCAATGCTGGCAAAGATCTCCTACTACATAAAAAGGGATTTTGTATGGTTCAATAAGATCGATCCTCTTATGAACGACGATTCCATTGAAGATGTTTCAGGCAACGGGCACGATCTGCCTATATTCCTGTACCACCGAAAACACACGAACATTGCAACAAATATTGTTTTCCATGAAGATGAACTTAACTCGTTCATTATCCAGCTTGCCCAAAGAAGTGGGAAACATATATCAGTGGCAGAACCCATGATCGATGCTGCGATGCCTGACGGGTCAAGGATACAGATGACCCTGGGTACATGTGTGACCGCACATGGCAGTACTTTTACCATACGTAAGTTCAGTGATGTTCCTATAACCCCTGTAGATCTTATAAAATGGGGTACTTTTTCAGCTGA
This sequence comes from Methanomethylovorans sp., assembly GCA_020854785.1. Taxonomy (GTDB): domain Archaea; phylum Halobacteriota; class Methanosarcinia; order Methanosarcinales; family Methanosarcinaceae; genus Methanomethylovorans. The sequence goes on along the minus strand of JAHFZE010000179.1, from coordinate 9,545 downwards.
ATCCATGGCTTATCTCTGGCTGTGCATTGAAAATAATAAGAGTCTAATCTATGCAGGAGGCACAGCATCGGGTAAAACCTCATCACTTAACGCTGTTTCTCTATTCATCCCTGAGAAAGCAAAGATCATCACACTTGAAGATACAAGGGAACTTAAACTGCCTCATCCTAACTGGATACCCAGCGTTACCAGGGATTCGTTTACCGCAGACGAACGTGGAGCTGTGGATATGTATGATCTGCTAAAGGCTGCCTTAAGACAAAGACCGGAATACCTGCTGGTTGGAGAAGTGAGAGGAAAGGAAGCACTCACACTTTTCCAGGCAATGTCAACAGGACACACAACTTTCTCCACGATGCATGCCGATTCAGTAGCATCTGCTATCCACAGGCTTGAGAACCCCCCTATCAGTGTCCCCCGTACTATGATCCAGGCATTGGATATCATGAGCATCCAATCTCAGACCTACACGAGAGGAAAGCGTGTAAGGAGAAATATAAAGCTTGTAGAGATAACAGATATTGATCCTAATACCAGAAACATCCGAACTAATGATATCTTTGTGTGGGATTCGGAAAGGGACGTGTTCATACGAACTGGAGAATCCAAAGCCCTTATGGATATAAGGCTACGCAGGGGCTGGACAAGTTCAAAGATAGACCAGGAACTGCGTAATAGAAAAAGAATATTGGAACATATGGTTAAAAATAATTATACTGATTTTAAAGAGATATCTGATACCATCAATGCATACCAGTCTACACCTGAAAAGCTTCTGAAGAAACTGAACCTTGAGTGAATATCACAGGTCGGATCATGACTAGCAAGAACAACGAGATCGATACGGCCAATATGAATGAAAAGCAGCTTACTGAACAAGCAGATGAGCAAAGCATGCTGCAGGAAGGACAGTCTTTAGAAGAGCCTGTGGCCAACAATGATACAAGGTCCCTGAAAAAAAGATCATCAGCCCCAAAAACCCGAATAGGGAACCTTTTTAGTTATTTCTCATCAAGGGGCAAAAATGATGCAAGTGATCCCCACTTATCAGCGGTCGAAGGTAAGTTCATTCTGTATCTGAACGTGCTTAAGAAGATACCTTTTGTGATCCTTGGAGAAAAGATAAAGGAGAAGAAAGAAAGCTATGCAAATCTGCAGATGCAGCTTAAACAGGCTCGTATCCCCATGTCATATGAGATGTATATCTCCAATGCTATCTTCTATTCCCTTTTATGTGGTATTGCAGGTGCTATTCTGGGATTGCTTGTGGCCTATACTATTGTATCGGTAATAGGGCTTCCTGAACAGATAACCCAACTAACATTCACTTCATCCACTGCCTGGTTATTAGAATTCAAGGAATTGTTCATTGCTCTTTTTATCATAGTGTTCTCGACTTTCTCCTTAGGTGGGGTCACTTATGCTTTGTTCATGATGTATCCGGGCTTTCAGGCAAGCGAGCGAAAAGGCAAGATCAACCGACAGCTGCCATACGCTGTGACCTTCATGTATGCTATGAGCAAAGGGGGCATGAACATCATTGATGTGTTCAAAGCCCTTGCAAAATCAGTGAAAACTTACGGCGAGGTATCTCAGGAAGTGGACTCAATTGTTAGGGATATGGAATATTTTGGTCATGATCTGAGAACAGCCCTCTCCAATGCATGTGCAATCACACCTTCCGACCGTTTCCAGGAACTCATGTACAATCTGCTCACAGTTATAGACAGTGGTGGAAGCATTCCAAAGTACTTCCAGGATAAGTCTGAGAACTATCTCCAGAAATCGCAGACAGATCAGAAGGGATTTCTGGAAACACTTGGATTGCTGGCGGAGTCATATGTAACTGCATTTGTGGCTGGTCCTTTGTTTATAATAATTATGGGAGTAATGATGGCTGTCATGGGATCTGGCACTACCACCATGATATATGCTGTGATCTACGGAGTACTGCCCGTGGGTTCAGTGATGTTCGTGGTAATGATAAGTATGATCACCCCTAGCGAGATGGGAGAGCCAGAGCTCTTGCCTACACGTGCAGCACTTAGACACGATATACCCCAGGTACCACAGCACCTTCAACAGCAATTCGATGAAAATGGTATGCTTATCGAAGAGAACGAGGAGAAGGTAAAGCAAAGGCAATACTATGAAGATTTCATTACATCGAAAAAACAACTCAATATAAAGAACACATTAAAGAATCCTCTTGCACCCATGTTCGCAAAACCCCTCTTCTCCACAGCAGCTACTGTCCCTATTGCATTGCTTGTACTGATGATACCTTTTGCTATGAACATGCACAGTATTGTAACGCCAGCACAACTGGTGGAATTCATTGACGATAAACTTGTTCTTTCACTTTTCATTATCCTGATACCTCTGGCCATATTCCATGAGATCAAGAATATGAAAAAGAAGAAGATAGAGAACAATTTCCCTGATATGCTGAAAAAACTGGCAAGTACCAATGAAACAGGTATGACCCTGAGAGACTCGATACAGCTGATGGCAAGGTCAGACACCAATGCCCTGAGCAAGGAAACAAAGAAGATATGGAATGATATTACCTGGGGTCTTGAAATTAACGACTCTTTGATACGTTTCGCCAACAGATTACGAACACAGGTGATCACTCGTTCCCTTTCTCTTATCACAAAGGCAAATGAGTCCAGCGGAGATATTGGTGAGGTGCTTATCGTTGCTGCAAGGGACGCTGCCTCTGAACAGGCCATGCGCCGCGAAAGAAGCATGAGCATGATGATCTATATAGTTATAATCTACATTTCCTTCCTTGTGTTCGTAGGTGTTATATTCGTCATATCCACCACGTTCCTTTCTGAAATGGCCGCAGCCGGCGAGAAAATGGCTGCTTCGGGATCTACCGGAGGCTTCCTAGGAAGTTTTGACCTGGATGCCTATACCCAGCTGTTCAAACACGCAGCTCTTATCCAAGGGCTTAGTTCCGGACTGATGGCTGGGGCTATGGGAGAAGGAAGTGTGATGTCCGGGCTCAAGCATTCAATAATCATGATGACAATTGGTTTTTTGATCTTCACACTGTTCATCTGACCATATCAACTTTTATGCATTGCACTGGTTGTAATAAGAGATGAGGATAGCAGGAATAGATGAAGCTGGAAAAGGGCCTGTGATCGGTTCGATGTGCATTGGAGGAGTGCTTGCCGATAAAGAAAAGATAGATTCCCTGAAGAACCTGGGGGTTGCTGATTCCAAGAAACTTACACCTAAGAAAAGAGAGCATCTCGCACATCAGATAAGGAAATATGCACAAAAGGTTTACATTTTTGAGGTATCACCTTCGCAGATCGATGAGTTGCGTAAGGTCATGAGCATGAACAAGATAATGGTCCTGGGTTTTTCCAGAGTGCTTGAGGAATTGCAGCCCGATATGGCCTATGTCGATGCTGCGGATGTTAATGCAGCAAGGTTCGGAACAAATCTGAAAGCACAATATGCAAAGAAGTATCCTGAAAAGTCCAATGAGCTGACCGTGGTTTCCGAACATCAGGCAGATGCTAAATATCCTATAGTATCTGCAGCCTCCATCGTAGCCAAGGTAAGAAGGGATGAACTGATAAAAGAACTGGAAAAGAGAATTGGTATCGATCTGGGAAGTGGTTATCCCTCAGACCCGAAAACAAAGCAGTTCCTTGAAGACTGGAACAGAGAATATGGTACCCTTCCGGACTTCGTCAGGCATTCATGGAAGACCGCTCTGAACGTGGGGAAAGGAAAATAGGTTCATACAGAACCTGTTATGTGATCTGCCATGGACTCGAATATCTTAAGCCCATCCTTTGAACCGAGGATATCCTCTGAAGCTCTCTCCGGATGGGGCATCATGCCCAGTACATTACGGGAGGTGCTGGCAATGCCTGCGATGTTCTCCTGTGAACCGTTAGGATTGACCGCATCAGTGACATGACCTTTCGCATCTGCATATCTGAAAACCACAAGATCATCGTGTTCCAGCTGTGCCAGAGTATCTTCGGTGGCATAGAAATTGCCTTCCTTATGGGCTATGGGGATACGCACCACTTCACCTTTTTTGAACCTGGAAGTGAATGGGGTTCCTGTGCTTTCCACACGCAGGCAGGTAGGCTGGCATCTGAACTTTGGGTACATATTGGTTGTCAGGGCACCTGCAAGCAGGCCGGATTCTGTAAGTACCTGGAAACCATTGCATATACCAAGAACTGGCTTACCCTCTGTCACCAGTGTCTTCACTGACTCCATGATAGGAGTACGGGCTGCTATGGCACCGGCCCTGAGGTAATCGCCGTAGGAGAAACCACCGGGGATCACCACACCTTCAAAATCAGAGAGATCTTCTTCCTTGTACCATACAAGTCGTGCATCCAGACCTACAACATCCTGCAGGACGTGAAGCACATCCTGATCACAATTACTGCCACCGAACTGGATAATGGCAACGGTCATCAGATTTCCCTCAAAGTGATAGTATAATTGTGTATTATTGGATTTGCAATGAGCTTCTGGCACATCTGTTCCACGTTCTCTCTTGCAGTATGGATGTTGTCTGAGTCAAGCGTGATAGTGTAGTTCTTTGCGGTCTTCACACTTTCCGGGGTGTATCCCAGATGTTCCAGAGCTCTTTTAATTGTAGTGCCCTCCGGGTCAAGCATACCGGATTTTAATTCGATGATAACATCAGCTTCATATCTCATTATATATCCTCAGTTAGGTTAGTTGCTATAGTATGACAGACCACGCAATTAAAAATAACGCTTTATGGTCCTGTCCTCAGGGAACGCTCTGCCTGTATCAGCCTCTGCAAAGAAGTGATATGTGTGAGGATGACGATCAGAACTATTGCCGGCACCAAATATCCAGTAAAGGCACCCAGGACCAGAAGGACCATGCGCTCCGGCCTTTCGGCGATACCAATGTCCATAGACTTAGCACCTGCGGCTTCTGAACGAGCTCTGGTATAACTTACCAGATACGAGCCAATGAGGGCAAGGGAACACCAGAGCCAATCCGGGATAAAGAACAAAGGATACGGGACTATACTCCCGCTGATCAGGCCATAAATGATACCTACAAAGATAATTGCATCTGCATATCGATCACATACGGAGTCCAGCACAGCTCCAAAGGCTGTCATCCTGTTGGAAGCCCGGGCCACAGCGCCGTCGAGCACATCAAAGATGCCGCTGACAAGGATGAGCACACCACCCAGTACCACATAACCTCTGGCGAAGATCATGGCTGTTACAATGCTCACAGCGAGACCTATAACAGTAAGCACGTTAGGAGAAACGGGTATTCCTTTGGCCACAGGCAATAAAGACTTCCTTATAGTATTTTTAAACTTGTTGAAAATGATGCATCCCTCACTTATCCTTAAGTGATTTTAACAATATATTATTTTAGTCATCTGTTATGACCGGAAGCAAACAACTGTATAAACCTGTTCTATGATGAGTATGAGTAGTATTATACAGTAAAATATAGAAAACATTAAATAGGAACTTGAGCGATTTTTACCTGATGCTGGAAGAAACATGGTGGTACATCCATCCAGGGTCTAATGTGATCAAACGCCCAGCAAGAGGTAATAAAATGAGACCTGAGCGTAAGATGGTGGTTTGCGAGAATAATGATCTGGTAATGAAGAAGATTGCTTTGTCCTACAGAAAAAAGAATGGTGAAGAGATCTTTTTACTGGATGCTGAAACAGAGTTCGAAGAAAAAATGAAGTACAGGACTGCCGATGAGCTGTACAGGCGTATAGAAGAGAATTTTATAAACATCGGTTTGCTCAAAAGGGTAGACATGTCCTCTATGAGCGAGGATGTGATAAGGGAGCTCATACTGAAAAAACATGAAAAGGAAGAGAATTTCCTTAACGCTGGTGCAGAAAGAGGATTCAAACTCGCAGAAGACATAGATCCGGATGACATCCTAAGGTTCTATATTTCAATGACCCCTGAAGAGAGGGTCCGGTTCAACTGCAATCCCTGATCCCGGGCCTTTCTCTCAAACATCTCGATGCTCTTAGATGCGACAGATTATTAGCAAGGAACCACATTTAACCTGCTGATCCTGAAGAACTTTAAAAGGGGACAGGAACAGGAAAATGTGCGGTATTACTGGTTTCTTTAACAGGGAGAATGCTGCCGAAATAACTCTCAGAGCTCTGCATATACTAGCGGATAGGGGGAAGGACGGTACAGGTGCTGCAGGGTCCGGTTGGATGGAATATGCGGATGCTCCTGAGAAGCTGCACCTTCCGCACGAGAACAATATCATCGGCCACACACTGCATTCCATGGTTAATTTCACCAGACAGCCTCTTGTTTATGCAGGCATTTTTGCATCCAATTGTGAGATATACAACTGGAAAGAGATGGTAGGCACTTTTCTGGTCGATGCTTCCAACGACTCGGATATGCTTGTAAAGCTCATAGAGCAAAGACTGCATGATGAGCACGTCAATACATCTGATCCAGCAGCGGTGATGCAAAACATCTGTGGCACTCTGGATATGCTCCGGGGTGTGTATGCATTCGCCTACTGGCTGGAAGATACAGTTTATGTTGCTCGGGACATCATCGGCTTGAAACCTCTCTGGTACAGCCTTTCAGAGGGATTTGCATTCGCTTCGGAGAAAAAAGCATTGGAGGCAACAGGCTATACTGAAATAAAAGAGCTCAACCCGAGGGAGATGCTGGCTTATGGCATCAAGAATGGAACTGTGGACCGTTACACCCGGAATTTCTTTACTATAGTCCCACGGCATGAAGGCACTTTTGAGCAAATCGCAGAACAAGTGCAACAGTTACTTGAAAATGCCATGAATATTCGTATTCCCGACGAACCTTTCGGGATACTGTTCTCAGGGGGACTGGATTCAACCATCCTGGCATACATGTGCAGAAGGCTTGGAAAAATTCCTGGAAAGGATTTCAAATGCTACAGTGCTGGCCTCATGGATGTCCTGGAACCCCCAGACATAGAGCATGCCCGCAGGGTGGCGCAAACCCTCGGATTGGAACTAGTGGTGTACCAGATAGACCTGGAACAGGTGGAAGAGTACCTTAAGACCGTAGTGCCCCTTGTGGAAGATACTAATGTTCCCAAGGTCGGCGTAGCTCTTACCATGTACACTGCCTGCAAGGCAGCAAAGGAGGACGGGATGCGCGTGATGTTCTCAGGTTCAGGGGCAGATGAGCTGTTCGCGGGGTACGACAGGCACAAGCGTTCCACGGATATCAGCAGGGATTGTTATGCTGATATCCTGAAGATCTACGAGAAGAACACCTACAGGGACGATGTTGTGTCCATGTACAACAACATCGAGATTAGGGTACCTTATCTTGATAAAAGGTTCGTGGAATACGGCCTGAAGATACCTCCGGAGTTCAAGATCAATGATACTGAGAACAAGCTTATTCTGCGCAGGGTAGGAAAAAGACTTGGCATACCTGCACAGTTCACTCAAAGGAAAAAACAGGCTGCCCAGTATGGCAGCAGGTTCGATAAGGCCATCTACAGGCTTGCCAGAAAAGCAGGGTATGACACCAAGACAGATTATCTGAAACAGTTCTATGATCATCCCAACCTGAAACTGGGAGTGTTGTTCAGCTCAGGCAAGGACAGTAACTATGCCATGTATATCATGCAGCAGCAGAACTATGCCATTGAGTGCCTGATCACCATTAAGAGCATCAATCCGGATTCCTATATGTTCCACACGCCCAATATCGGCCTGGCGCAATTGCAGGCCGAGGCTATGGGCATTCCTCTCATCGAGCAGATCACCCAGGGCGAGAAGGAAAGTGAACTGGAGGACCTGAAGAAAGCCATTCTGCAGGCTAAGCAGGAATTCGGAATAGAGGGGGTTGTCACTGGCGCCCTGTACTCCAACTACCAGCGGGAGCGGATCGAACGGATATGCGATGAGCTGGGGCTTAAGGTATTCTCGCCCCTGTGGCATATAGACCAGGAAAAAGAAATGAGGCAACTGCTTACACTGGGCTTCAGGTTCATTTTCAGCAGCGTGGCAGCCTACGGCCTGAACAGCAAATGGGTCGGACGCATAATTACAGAGAACGATATAGACCGTCTTGTAAAGCTCAATGAGAAGATCGGGCTCAATGTTGCCGGAGAGGGCGGAGAGTTCGAAAGCTTCGTTGTGGACGCACCCATGTACAAAAAGAAGATAGAGATCCGTGAATTTGAGGTCATCGAGCTGGATGAGTACACTGCAAAGGTCGCGATCACGGATGCTGTGCTGGTGGATAAAGAGTGATAAATCAAAAAGATGGATTAACTTTGCTTCCCCAGCACGCTCTCAGCCAGCAGCACTGAAATATCCTGTATGTTCAGTTCTTCGTTGCGGTCCTTGCAGACGCCTTCGGTGTGGTGCATGCAGAACGGGCAATATGAGACCAGGGTGTCCGAGACCTCTTTGTACCTGTTGACAGCCATCATGGCGATATCCCCGGAGATCTGGGGAAAGTTGGGCTTAAGGCCGCCCGGACCACCGCAGCACCGCGTCTTGCCATCGAACAGCTCGATGACCTCTACACCGATGGTTCTGAGGATGTCCCTGGGAACGCCTGCAAGATGGCGTATGGGACAGGCATCCCTGATAGCCACGGTGCGGTTCAGTTCTTTTGGCTTCAGTTTGCCTTCGTCCAGCAGTTCCTTGAACACGTTCATGGTAAGCTCCACTTCGAACTTGGGCGCTCTGCAAAATTCGGCGTATGAATCCCTGATGCTGTGATAGCATCCCGGACAGGAAACAAGCAGCTTTTTCACACCCAGGGACTCGATGTATTCCATATACCTCTCGCCATGCGCTGCAACTTCATCCAGATGGCCGCTGTCGATAAGGAAAATACCGCAGCATTTCTCCTCTTTCAGTATCATGGGCTTTATGCCGGCCTTGTTGAGCACCCTGATGGTGGACTGAGCGATCTCTGGATGGCTGTAGGCTACCCAGCACCCTGCCATATAGGCCACATCCGACCTTTCAGCAATCTCAAGGTCCTGTGTCACCCATGAGAATCTCAGAGCAGGATCCTTGCCTCCCGGACTGTTCTTTTCCAGGATGTTGTTTGAGATAAAAGTGGTCTTTGCCGGCTCCCTGCCCTGCTCTGCCAGAAGCTTGCGCTCGTACTGGATGATCTTCGTTATGGGAATATCCACAGGGCATACGTCATCACATGCACCGCACCTAGTGGAAAGGTAGATGTTATTGAACTCATCCTCTGTAAGCCCCTCACCTGCAAGTATCTTTGACAATGACCCGATCTTGCCCTGAGGAGTATAGATGTTGCCTGCTGTGACCATGTTCACAGGGCACACATCCCAGCATTTCTTACAATCGATACACAGATCAGCCAGTTCCTGTAATTCATCCATGAGATCAGCCCTGCTTCCAGAAGTCCTTGTCCCTGTCCTCATCCACTTCCATTATAAGCTCTTCGGGATAAGGCAGTAGGAATGAATGATATGCAGGGTCCCTGCCGGCCATCAGCAAGTGTAGT
>JAHFZE010000144.1 GCA_020854785.1 Methanomethylovorans sp. | reverse complement strand
TTGAAGGTTCACACTTCCTCAAGATAACCAGAAAAGATACAAGGGCAACAAAGAAGAAAAGGCCAAAACCGCCCCAAACCGAGCCCAAAGTGAAATTTCCATACTGATCCCAGAAAAGGGGTAACGCTTCATTGATAGTACTAATGGTTTCATCAAAACCTAAGAGATAACCAATGCCTGAAGCTATGTTTGAAAAAAAGGTTGGCATCAATGACCTTATACCAGCCATGACAACGGCAATAAGGGCAAGGATAGCAAAAGGATAGTGCCACCAACTACTCTTCTTACCAATAAGATAAGCTAATGCCCAACATATCGATCCAAACAGCAGCATTGACAAAATGTACAATACATGGAACCATGAAACAAAAGCTGCACTCAGCTCATACCCTTCCCTTGCCATAGATACTACAACAGGTATCATGAACACAAGAGCGGACAGATACATGACACACGAACTGACAAACAAGTACCCTGAGTGCCTTTTAAGCCTAAGGTCAAGAGCCAGTTGTACAGGCACATATAATGCAAAAAGACCTATGAATATAGGAGAGCCTGTCCAGGTGAGCACAGAAACAGCAAGTGTGATACCAGCTCCTATAGCATAAAGCACTGAACGGGACCGAACACATACCAGAAGGTCGGTCTTTGTTAATTTCCCGCATAGATCAGAAGAATAACCTTCCCTTAGTGAAAAAATGAACAATGCAAAAGCCGCAGTAGATAGCAAGATCTCAGCAACATGATGATCTGTTGCACCGAACATGGAAACGGCAATATGTATCGGCATCACTGCCAGAACCACTGTACTGTAAAACCCAACTCTTCTGCCAAAAAGACTGGAAGCTGCATAATATAAGGGTATCAAAGAAAGGGTCCCAAGGATCACTGGAAAAAGTGCCGCAACAATTTCGATCGTAACGGTGCTTGGAGTACCCAGGCCAACGATCAGCGCCAGCAAAGAAATTGTCATATCATAGAGAGGAGGCCAGCTTATGTCAAAACCAAAAGGATAGTTGATGTAGGGATCGGACAGGATATGCCCTGGAAAATGCTGTGTAGTATAGAGGATACTTCTCATATGGTAGTAAGAATCGTAACTTACAAAGGTAACCCTACCTTCCGAGAAAAGAGAGGATAGGGGGAACAAACGTATGAGAAATGCAAGAAGCATTACTAACAATATCTTAGTCCTTACAGAGAGAGAATCGATCTTACTCATCCTTTCATCCCTTGATCCACATTGATTATTGAACATTATATTTTATTTCATGGGACCAGCATTGCCCGCATTTTATGAAGCATCACAGACACATCAAATTCCTTAGCTCTATTAATACATGCTTCCTGATATCTTTGAGGATCTGAAGACACTTCTTTGATAGCCTTAACAATTGAGGATACTTCTGGCTCCACTAACAAACCTGTAACTCCATCTAACACTGTTTCGAGGTACCCCCCTTCTTTTACTGCAACCGTTGGTTTGCCTGATGCCATGGCTTCTAGAGGTGTCATTCCAAAATCTTCATCAAGTGCTGTTGTAATATGCCCTTTACACGTAGCATATAATTCAAGTAGTTTTTCCTCTGGAACACTACCCATCAATGTCACATTTTCTGGAAGTCCGGTCATCAGACCGGCTGCATATCCTGATGCATGATCCCCTGCAGCATAGCCTCCCACAATGATCAATTTTTCATCAGGCATTTTCCTGAAGGCTTCTATCTGTAGTTCTACTCTCTTTTCAGGATAAAGCCTGTTCACAGACAACCAGAAATCCCCATATTCCTTATATTCGAACCTTGAAGTATCGACCGGCGGATACACAACGATCGAATCCCTGCCAAAGTACTTGTGTATCCTTTTTTGAGTATTCATGGAATTTGTTACTATACTTGATACGTGAGTAAGATAATACTCCGATATCTTCCTATGTAAAAGTACCCAAATGATAAATGGTAGAGATGCAAGTGCAGATTGGTTTTCACGGTAAACCTTATAAAGATCATAAAAGGCTCTTGTTGGGGTATGGCAATAGTAAACATTTGGCTTGTGCTTTTTTGCTGCAAAGAATGCCCAGTTGCCTGAAAAAATAAAAAAATCATATCTTTTGGAAAAATCACATGCTGCAAACTTAAAAGAGGCATCTATCTGTTTGAGAGGTGGTAGTTTTAAAGTCTTTCCCAGACTTATGATCTTTACGTCATCAAAACCCATTTTGACAACTGAATCCATATCCACGTCAGTAGTGATCACATCTGCCCCTATTCCTTTTGCAAGTGTCAGGACTAGTTTTTCCCCTCCGCCGATAGCTCCGATGTAATCATGAAAAATAGCAACTTTCATACTCGTGTCTCACAAATATTTTTCCAGTTTGAATAAAGCCCTGTTCCAATCATAATCTTGAGATTTCTCAAATGCAGCTTTCGACATGCTTTTATAACTTTTATTATCCTTAATGATCTTTCCTACCGCCTGCGCGATCTCGCTGTCTTCTAAAGCTACAACAAAGCCGTCAACCCCATCCCCAACCAATCCCTGTGCCGCATTATACTTCTCTTTTACAGTGACTACAGGTATCCCGCAGGCAAATGCCTCTATTACGACCATTCCAAAGCCTTCTCTTGAAGAAGGAAGTACGAAAACCTTTGAAGCTTTCACTTTTCCGATAAGAGAACTGTAATCCTCAAAACCTGCAAATTTAACGTTCTTAAATATCCCAATTTCATTTGAAAGGTCCATAAGTCCTACCTTTTCAGGGCCATCACCCACAATACAGCAGCTGATATCAGGATGATCGATCTTTAGAAGAGATATGGATCTCAGAAGAACATCGACATTTTTATCCTTTATAAGCCGCCCGACAAAGATAACATCATAATGTTTTTCATCTATCCCATGCGACTTGTCGCTATCTTCTGCCTTGATCTTAGAAATCTCCTTAAGGTCAATGCCATTTGGAACAACAGTAATTTTCTCCTCATGAACACCCAGATCTTTAAGCCTTTGTTTAGTCCATTCCGAAACTGCAATATTATCCTCAGATATTTTTGAAACTGCCTTCTCTATAGTTTTTCCAAAAAACCCTGCCTTACCCATATATTCATACCAGTAATCACCCCAGACTTCATGCCAGGTGTATACTGCATGGCCTTTGTTCAATACAGATACAAGTTTTACTGTAAAACATGAAAAATAAGGGAATACACTTACATCGATGAGATCGAATTTCTCATGATTTATATGCGGAAACAGTTTCATAGAGAATATTAATGCTGCAGTAATGGACCTTCTTCCTTCCACATATAGTTCCCTTGCTTTGCAGACACCGTGCAGGAACATTCCTTCATGTTCAATAACGTCTGGACCTTCCCACCACTTGATACCAAAAAGATGCACCTCATGTCCTTTTAACAGAAGACGTGTGCCCAGTTCATAGATCCTCTTTTCAGCACCGCCTTTTACCCACGGATAAACTGCGTCGTACACAAAGGCTATCCTCATGAGGTCACCTATCGGTGTCTATTCCAAGCATCAGGACACTCAGAAATATAGCTGTGAAGATCATTTGCAAGCCTATTGAACCAAATACCATGGCAAATACCGCAGTTTGGATCTGAAAAAGAGAACCATAGCCTGAACTTACCCATGAATATACTACTTTCAGACCAATGAATATACCTGCAAGCAAAAACACCATGCCTGCAAACAGTTCAACTTCAAGTGAATGATAATCCATGATCTTTTTTATGAAAGAATTCTCCTTCACATATAACCCATTTATATGGCCATATGCGCCCAAATAAAGGCCGGTTGCAAAAAGCTGACTACCGATCACTGTCAGCATACTTGCCAATATGAACGAATGAAGCCTGGTCTCAGCCACATTGCCCATACGTGGGAGAGTGAACAATAAGGCTGCCCCCAATAAAAACACGAACGTACCTGGCACCAGCAAGAAAGAGACCGGACGATAGAGCATCATGAACCTTATATGCCTCCATCCATCGTGCAAAGACCTGAGCTTAGAAGGAGAATCCCTTACATCATATGTGATCGGAACTTCCTTTATGCGCAGACCTTTATCTGCAGCTTCTATGACCATCTCTGAAGCTAATTCCATGCCATGGCTCTTAAGGTTCATCTTTTCCAGGGCTTCTCGCGTAAAAGCCCGCATGCCACAGTGAGCATCCGAAATATGTGTACCAAAAAGAACATTCAACAACCAAGTGAGGAAAGGATTACCTATGTATCGGTGTAACCATGGCATAGCACCTTTTTTTATGTTACCTTTTAGCCTGCTGCCGATTACGAAATCAGCCTCTCCTTGCATAAGAATATCGAAGAACTTGGGCAGTTCGTTGAGATCATAAGTGTTGTCTGCATCGGCAATAGCGATATAGTCCCCGGTTGCCCTTGCAAGCCCCTTAAGATATGCGTTCCCATAGCCTTTTACTGAAGGTATGACCACTGCACCCATTGATCTGGCTATTTCTGCCGTTCGGTCCGTAGAATTGTCCACCACGATTATTTCGCCTTCGATGCCCCTGGTTTCGAAAAAGGACATAGCTTTCAGTATGCATGTCCGTATAGTGGATTCCTCGTTCATTGAAGGCATTACAATGGAAACGATCGGCATGCTTTCTCATATTACTTACCATTACATATATTTATCACATCATTTAGCCATCAAATGGGACTAGTACCCAGTAGATTATTATTTAGAACTATGAAAATATTAAGAAAATATAAGTATTAGTCTATCCGTATTGGTATACAGAATGGACGAGCTGAAAGAACTTTTATTTGGTATCCGGGGAGTTGACGAAATCATCGGTACTCTGAAATCGCCATCAACTATATTGCTAGCGGGAACTACAGGCGTAGGAAAGACAAGTTTTTGCCTGCAGATGCTCGCCCATGCTGCAAAAAAAGGCGAGAAGACACTATATATACCATTCACAACAGAATCACCTGAAAAGTTGAAAATGTATTTTTCCAGGATGAACTTCTTTGACGATCATATACATATTCATCCAATAAACCGATCCATATCTGAAAAAGACCCCCTAAGCACCTTGATAGACATAGGGAATGTGATCGGATCTATAAAACCAGACAGAGTAGTACTGGATCCAGTAACACCCCTTGGTTTTGGGTTCATTGAGCCTGAAAAGCGAAGGTTCTTCTACACTCTTGACTCGATGATACAGGAATGGAAAGCACTTGTTGTCCTAACAGGAGAAATGCTTAAGGAAGAATTACATGAATCAGTTGTAAGTCATCTTGTTGATGGCATAATCTACCTTTCAAGAGAAGACAATGGTTTAAGAACAGGTAATTTCCTTGAGGTTTTGAAACTCAGGGGAATGGACCCTCAAAATAATACAGAGAACATATACCGAAAATACCGCTACACAATGGGTTCTGAGGGATTCAGCATGATATCTTCCCCATATGAAGAAGATCCGGTGAATGCTCTACCTGAGAAGATCAGTTCCGGTATCCCTGGCTTAGATAGAATGTTAGAGGGAGGATTATTCAGCAATAGTAGTACTTTGGTAACAGGTAAACCAGGTACAGGAAAAACCACTTTTGGACTGCAATTTATCTCAGAGGGTCTAAATAGAAAAGAACCCTGTGTCATCGTCAACTTTGAATGCTTGCACGATTCACTGGTCAATGAAGCAAAAAAACACGGATGGGAAATGGAAAGATATATTGAAAGCGGCTTATTGAACGTCATATCTACAGATCCGGACAGCATGTGGCCCGAGGAGCATGAAACCCTGATCAAGGAGCATATAAAGAGAATGAATGCCAAAAGATTGTTCTTTGACGGTATATTCAATCTTGAAATGATGTTGCCCGACCAGTTGCAATTAAGGGGATACCTTTATTCCCTGCTCAAGTATCTGAAGAAGAGAAATGTCACATCAGTATTCACCACACCCAGGTCTTCCAGTACCATTACAGAAAATACCAGAATGGATGCAGAATTTCTGATGGATAACATAATCATATTAAGGAATTCAGAAGGAGGAAGAAGATACATGTGCATATCAAAGAGCAAAGGTACGCAACATAGGCTCAACCCTACTGAATATGCGATCACAGAAAGGGGTATCAAAATAAGGTCTGATACCCTCCTGTAAAACCAAAATTTAGATATTCTGGATCATACGTTCTACTGTTGCGCCCAGGTCTGTCAGCCTGTAATAATCCCCCCGTTTCTCCACAAGTTCTTTTTCTACCATTTCTTCAATGATCTTGTCTACAGATGGACGGAAAATATGCATTGTCTTTGCTATGCGCTCTGTATCCATGTCTTTTTTTGATCCAAGAAGAGATAGTAGCTTCTTTCTATTATTATTACCAGTAACAAATCCGACAAGTTCTTCCATTGTTCAACCCCGTTCTACATTAGTTATGCTCTATACTTGGCACGATCACTTCTATGTAGATGTTCTGATTTAAACTGTTCCTATCATTTTTCATTTTATGGAGGGAATAGGTTTATTAGTATCTACACATTATTAGTCCTTGGCAGGCTAGTCCGGATAGTCCGGCGTCATCTATAACCCGAAATCGTCGATATGCGGGGGACGAAGCCGATGGAAGATGTCTGGATCATCCTCAAACCTGTGGTTTCAACTGAGAAACTCCGTCCTGCTTGGATGATGTTGATCTAAGGGCTTGTTGGAGAACATGTCCTTATATCTTGATCGTGGGGACCAGTCCAGGCCCGGAAGGGAGCAGACCAACCATGAACAACCGTCGCTTGTAGGGTTGCGGGGTGGAGGCGAGACTGCAGACCATTTGTGTATGTGAATGACAGCGACCTGAAGTGCGCCTGCCACTTTATGGAAAAGCATTAAATATGTAGATAACATTAGGAACGGAAGTCGGGAAAGTGTTCATTTTTCATGACGAGATAGCCAAGCCCGGTATGGCGCAGGATTGCTAATCCTGTGGTGCTACGCACTTCGGGGGTTCGAATCCCCCTCTCGTCGCTTAATTTTTCACATATATACCACATTGGATGAGAATATGGCAGAAAAGAAGTTAATTCTCCCTATAGCCCGAAAAGGAAAAAAAACAATAGCGGACCATCCTAATACTGGTTGCAGTGGATGTGCCTCTAAGAGCTGTAAAGGAGGAGGAATGGGCATTTATCCGGGGTCAGAGAAAGAAGTGGTATATAAAAACATTTTCTTATACACCATTATGGGCCTTATAATATTCATTACTACCTATTTGATCATGCATTTTTTGAACCGGTTTATCAGCTAAAGGCTCTGAAGCTATTGCAGAGCGATATATATAACGTTTTATATCGCCACATTTTAGGCAGGTTATTGCCATATATCTTCCTTTTAGACGTATCCTGCAATTATTTCCAGGAACAAGATAACTTCCACATTTTCTACAATATCGAACCTTCAGCCCCCGAGGTAACCTCACAAGATAACGCATTCCGATCTTTCTTGCAAGCGAAACATATTCATTACTCCTAGCAGGGTTTGAACGGTACTCCACATCCGCCAATTCAAAGAGCCTTTCAATACGTTCCATGGCCAGGTCCTTGGCAAGGTTCTTACTTTTTTTTTTAGAACGGGACATATTGCAATACCAGATGATCACTCTTGATAAAACAACACTTCGACATGAGGAGCTTCTCTCG